>JBKHAH010000105.1:0-9650 GCA_046542995.1 Bacteroidales bacterium | reverse complement strand
CTTCTCAAAATCAGAATATTCAGATTGTAACTTCTAAACAACGCCCATATCAAGCATTGCATTGGCAACCTTCATAAAACCGGCAATATTAGCACCCTTCACGTAGTTGATGTAACCATCATCCTCTTTTCCATACTGCACACAAGCCTCGTGAATGCTCTCCATAATTTGCTGCAATCTCTCATCAACCTCTTCAAGTTTCCAGCTAAGTTTCATAGAGTTCTGAGTCATCTCTAGACCAGAAGTTGCAACTCCACCTGCATTGGCCGCTTTACCAGGGCCAAAAGGAATCTTGTTTTCCAATAATACCTCAATAGCCTCAGGAGTACATCCCATGTTGGAAAGTTCACTAACACAAAGAACGCCATTCTTAACAAGCGCTTTAGCATCGTCGCCGTTAAGCTCGTTTTGAATTGCACAAGGAATAGCGATATCAACCTTAGCATCGGTTAACCAAGGTTTTTTACCAGCAAAGAATTTTGCATTTGGGTACTTCTTAGCGTAAGGCTCAACAACATCGTTGTTTGAAGAACGAAGTTCCAGCAAGTAGTCAATCTTCTCTCCAGCTATGCCATCCTCATCAAGGATATAGCCATCGGGGCCAGAAATTGTAATAACCTTAGCACCTAGTTCAGTTGCTTTAAGTGCAGCACCCCATGCAACGTTACCAAATCCAGAAAGAGCAACGGTTTTGCCTTTAAAATCAAGACCTTTAACTTTAAGTTGGTGTGCTATAAAGTAAATACCACCAAATCCAGTTGCCTCGGGACGGATTAATGAACCACCCCAGTTGCGGCCCTTACCAGTTATAACGCCAGTATGCTCGCCGGCCAACTTCTTATACATTCCGTAAAGGAAACCAATTTCGCGTCCACCAACACCAATGTCGCCAGCGGGTACGTCGGTTTCAGGACCAATGTGTTTCCAAAGCTCCAGCATAAACGACTGGCAGAAACGCATGATTTCTCCATCGCTACGTCCTTTTGGGTTGAAATCGGAACCACCTTTACCACCACCCATTGGAAGGGTAGTTAGGGCATTCTTAAAGGTTTGCTCAAAACCTAAAAATTTAAGAGAAGAAAGGTTTACGCTTGGGTGAAAACGAAGTCCACCTTTGTATGGTCCAATAGCACCATTAAACTGTACGCGGTAACCAATGTTCACGTGAACATTCCCTTCGTCATCAGACCAAGGCACCTTAAATATAAACACACGGTCTGGCTCAACTATACGCTCAATAATTCCACCCGACTCAAATTGTGGGTTCTGGTTGTAGATTTCTTCTACTGATTCCAGCACTTCGTGAACTGCCTGTAAGTATTCACTTTCGCCTGGATGCCTCTTTTCGAGCTCGGCCATTAATTTTTTTACATCCATGTTTAAAACTTTTTAAGTGTTTGTAACAAGGTAAACATATTAATTTATTTGGGAATATTCCCATTGTTAATTCAGGTGTAAATTTGAACTTAAAAAACGAATAATCAAAGGAAATATGTTCTATAAAAACATGATATTAAACAGGTCAGGCAGATGCTAGTCACTTTTAGTCTCGTTTTGCATTACATTCCCCTTCCCCGGTTTAAAGATTACCCCCTTGTTATTGCGTCCATCAATATGGACAACCAATGGCTCTTTAAACTTAACGCATCTTATATGCTCAGTTTCGAAAAATGCTGATTCCGACTGCAAGAAATCTAAATCATACCAGCCATCATCAATAAAAGGGTTTATTGTGAGGTAACCCACCCTGAAAGAGGTAAGATTCTGAAAAAAGTGCGTTCCCTGGCTGGGGTCAATTCTATAATTATCGAGCCCGGACTCAACAATTACCCTGGCCTCAGAAATTTGTGACCATTTAATAGGAATACCAAGCCACGGGTCGCTGCTCCCCCATCTTCCCGGACCTACCAATATATAATTGCGCTTTTTCTCCATATACATGCTGTTAATTTTCTCAACCTCCTGCGCAATAGTATTGGTTTTGGCTGGGTCAAATTTACCCGGAATAACATAAACAAAGTCATGAATGCTCTTCATTTGTCCCTGCCCAAGGGCAGAATCGGAATAGATAATGCTGTCTTCTAAATTAACCTCCTCCCAAGGGAATGCCTCGGTGTGTTCATTCTCAACAATGGGGCGAACCTGTAAGAAATTAAAAATTTTGGGAGTACCTTTGGGGGTGTGAAGATTCGCAGCAAATTCAATTTCTACCGGGCAGTTCATCTCCCTCTGACTAATTTCAAGTAAATCTCTTAGGATTTTTGCCAAGGGGAACGATTTATGTTTGAGTATATTTGAAAAGGTAACCAGCTTCTTACCTTCAAAAGCAACACCATCCCTAATGGTTTGGCTTTGCATGTCGAAAGTAGAAGCGACGTTGAAGAAATCTGGATTTTTCTCAGCCTCCTCTATATCAAGCTTTAAAATATTCACCCCATCATCAACGGAGGGAGTAAAGCTCTCGGGGTTCATGTCAAGGGCAAAGAATTTTTTTTGTGTCTGCTTTAAAGCCATATCGGGCTGCGAGAGCTGCAACACCTTTTTAGGGTAATATGGCGAGAAACGCAGCGAAACGCCCCCATCAACAATCAGCTTACCAAGCCCATACCCAACTGTAGCAATGCCATTTTCTGGCTTTTCAGAGCCAATAGGATAAAAATTAATGGAGCGAGCAACTCCCGAGAGCGTTGGCAAAAACAAATCGCCATGCTGATTGCCGCAAACCTCCTGTAGAATAATGCCCATTTTCTCTTCGTCAATCACATTGCTGGTGGCGACCATGTATGCTTTACTTGCCTTGAAAAAAACGGAAGCATACACACTTTTTATTGCCTGCTTAAGCATTCTGAGCATCACATCCTTATCCTTTACACTTGGCACCATATAAGTTGAGTATATGCCTGCAAAGGGCTGATAATGGGAATCCTCAAGCTTACTAGAAGATCGGACAGCAATGGGTTGTTTCATAACCTTTACCACAGCATCCAGATCTTCAATTAACCTGTCAGGTAGCTTGGCGTCAATAAAATGCTGTAAGGTTTCTTCATCGGAATACTTGTCGGACATTCCAATTCTGAACAGATCGTTAGATTCCAGAAATTCATCATAAAATTCGGTACTAATAACAACCGTGCGTGGGATTACAACAATGACATCCTCGTACTTTTCGTAAATATGATTGCTTTTAATAAGACTATTTACAAAGGCTAATCCTCTGGCTTTGCCTCCAATAGAGCCATCGCCTATACGGGAGAAGAATTTATAGTCGTCGAAACTTTTCTTATCAAACTTTGCAATAACCCCCCTGCTCTTGCTGGTGCGATAGGCTGATATTGCCTGATAGAGAAACTCCCTGGCCTTATCTAACGATTCAAAATCATTAATAGAGATGGGCTTAAATAGCTGCCCTATTGAGAAGAGAGCTCTGGCATTTAACCATTTTGAGATATGATCGCGACTTGTATGAAAAAACAAAGAATTATCCGGCACAGTATGAATTAACTTTTGTAGAGATTTTAGATCTTGTGCTTTGAATAGTTCCTTTTTTGTATCAGGGTCATAAAAAACAAAATCACCAAAACCAAAATTTGAGATGATATAATCGCGCAGTTTATAGCTGTACGTTTGTGAGTACTTATCAATGAAGCCTACCCCAAGCTCATCAACAAATGGTTTATTCTCTTTTGTTGAACTCTGGAGTAGAAAGGGCATGTTGGGATCATCCTTTCTTATTTCCTTACACAGCTCAATACCCAACTTGGCTTCCTGGTCGCGCTTCTGGTTAACTTTAAAGCTAACATCGGAAACTATTCCAAGAATGTTGGGTTTGTACTTATTGTAAAGCTCCTGGGCCTCATGGTAATTTTGGGCAAGCAAGATTTTTGGTCGTCCCCGCATCCGCAAAACCCTACGATGCTCATTAAGAGCCTCCTGCATAAAACTACGGGCCTGCCTTACCACCGTTTTATAAATAATTGGCAGCATGGTGGAGTAGTAGCGAACGGAATCTTCAACAACAATAATTGACTGAACACCAACCTCAAGTATATCGTGATCGGCATTCATCTTATCCTCAATAAGTTTAATAATGGCTAGTAGCAAATCGGCATTCCCTAGCCAGCTGAAAATGTAGTCAATCCCGGTAAGATCCTCCTTCTCTAACCGCGCTGAAACCTCTCGGGAGAAATGCGTTAAAATTACCAGCGGGGTGTGGGGCAACTTTTTTTTAAGCTGCTTAGCAAGTTCAAATGTATCTACCTCACCTACATTGAGCATTGATATTATTAGATCGACTTCCTCCTCCTTGACAGCATTTAAAGCCTCGCGTGCAGAATGAACCTGAATGAAACTTGGCGGGTACCGGAGGTTTAAGGAAACGTACTCGTTAAAAATCTGCTCATCAATTCTACCATCCTCCTCAAGCATGAATGCATCGTAGTGGCTACAAATTAGCAGCACTCTATAAATCCGCTTCTGCATGAGCTTATCAAAAGCTGTTTCGGAAAAATCGAGCGAAAAAGCTGTTCTATAATCTTGATAGGTTTGCATCTCGTATAGTAAAATCAATAGAACAATATAGCTATTTTCTGTAAAGATTCAGTTGAATAACTATTCAATAATTTCTTTTATGGGGCTGCCTGATGCTCCGCTAGGCCAGCCAATACCCACCAGGGTTGATATTGTTGGCGCAATATCAGATATACTAACGGGTGAAAGAATCTGCTTCCTTCTAATTCTCCATCCGTACCAAATAAGCGGAACATGAGCATCATAACTATAGGGCGAGTTTGCCGAGGTAAGATGACCGTTACGCTCAACCCAACCCGGCTCCAGATTAAGAAGCAAATCGCCTGAACGACGTTGATTATAGCTATTTTGGAATTTCTGAAATATACCGCTTGTGAAATTGCTAGCTTGCAAAGTATATGATGTTGCCACATTGGCAACGCCTGTAAACTGAAGCATAAAGGATGCCACCTTGTCCTGAAAATCCCTAAGAGACAAACTTGAATCCTCTATTAACATTCGATTAAGGTAAATCTGCTTTTCATGATAGCCCAGCACCCAATCGCCTGTACCATATACTATATTAAGGTAACTTTTAAGCAGTATGGTAGCCTGCAAGGGCTCAAAATAACCGCCTGGGATTTTTGCTTTCTCTAGATGTTCGGGTGTAGCAGCAATCCCTTGGTCGGATGTAAGAATTAGCAGGTAGTTGCGCCTGCCAATCTCACTGTTTAAAAACGACAGCAAATGTGCCAGCTCCTTATCTAAACGTATGTAGGTATCCTCCACCTCTATAGAATGGGGCCCATATTTCTGTCCAATATGCCGGGTAGGTGTAAGCACAATCGACAGGTAATCTGTGTGGTTATCTTTACCCAGCCCTTCGCCCAGAATGGCTGCAATGGCCATATCCTTTGTATAAGTTATGCCATAGGGGCTTTCGAGGAGTGCGGAGTAGTCCTTAATTGACTTCCGGGGGCGAACAATCCCTTTTGCCAGACCATTGAGCTTCTCTACAATTCGTTGCCTTATATTTTTATCTCTGATGATTAGTGTATCGGCCTCGGCATAGGAACTTAACGGGTTTACTAAACTCCAATCCTTGTTTATATACAAATCAGCAAAACCTTTAACGTTTAAACTATCAACCCATGCCGGGAGGCTATCCATGTAGTGAGTGTTACTTATCCAGCTACCCTTATTAACATCAAGCCAGTATGCTCCGTTTGCATTATGTCCGCTTGAGATTATTGCCGATGATGGTTCCAGCGAAACACCAATTACCTTTGAGCGCGAATCGAGCATCCTTATCTGATCGCCAATGGTACTTGTAACAAGATTTTTTGGCGAGTATTTGCCGTTAAAATAGCTCCCTCCTACTGTGGATACAGAATTATCGGCTACCGCATCCACTTCTTTACCATTGAGCACAGAGAACCATTTATTTGAAACAATCCCATGCACACTTGGATATGTTCCCGTAACAATGGTTGCAATACCCGGTAGCGATTGTGTTAAAAGGTAATTATATCGAGCATTCTTGCAATATGCACCTTCATTTGCAAGATGCATAAACCCATCGTTTGAAAACTTATGAGCATACCGCTGAATATAATCGCTACGCATTTGCCCCACCACAACATTAACAATTAGTTTGGGTTTTTCGGAGGGCAAGTTCATTTGGGCATCTAGCCCAAAACTAGCAATGAGCAGAGGTAAAAGAGCTGCAAAACGATAAGAGGCCATAGTTAAAGCTGTATTATTAGATGTAAAAAAGGGAGAGCCCTAAAAGCTCCCCCCACAAATATAGAAAAAAAATAATGCAATTTACTCTCTAAAGTGCATGGGGTGTAAAAAGCAATCTTTTTGAAACAACCTCATTATTAGTCGCAAAACGGATAATGTAAACACCATGAGATAAATCGGCAAATGATGTTAAGCTTAACTTGTGCTCTCCCTTGCTAAAATCTTTTTTCGTTAGCGTTCTTATTTTTTGACCCGTTGAAGCGTACAGTTCTACCATTACCATGCTTGGCTCAGCTAACGAAAACTCAATATTGAGTTGGTTACTAAATGGATTAGGCCATAATTTTATGGATGTTTTTAAATCGCTTAAACTATTTACCCCAACAGGGATAAGCTGTACCGTAAAGGTTTCGTCAGATACAACCTCTACCTCATCTTCGTGAAGGTTATAGTTATCGGCAGCTACAGAATACTCGTACAGCCCTTGAGGCACATTACTGAATTCAACCTCCCCACTGGAATCAGTCTCCTTGCTAACAAGGTTGAATGTAACGTTTGCATTTTCAACAGGATCGTCCTGCTCATCGTATATTACAAATGTTACATTAAACATCTCCTCGGTAGCCTCCAGGTTAATCTCCCTAGAGATATCAACATACTGAACATCTTCCTGACCTGTAAAGGTTTCAAAACCTTGCTTGCTAACAGCAACCTCTTTACCAGCGCCTCTGCCAGTATTTGGAAACTCTGCTACTCCCAAACTATTTGTAACTTGTGACGTTTGGTTAAAGTCAACCAAGGCACCCTCCAACGGCTGGCCATCTGTTGTAACAGTATATGTTACATTTTGAAATGATTGAGGGAATAGAATGTTATCGACCCAGGCGCAATCGGAGCCTCCACTCGCACTTCCATCCTTTTGGTACTCCCACTTAAAGGTTTTTTCACCCTCAGTAACAGGGAACGAAACCATTTCCCAGTCCACATCTCCGCTCCAGCTATCCTTCTCAACATCATCAATGTAGAATTTCAGAAAATCGTACCCGCTTTCAGATGATACTTTGCGTGCGAAGGAAATTTCTGAGTCGTAGGCAACGTTAAGGGTAATCTCCATTGATGTTGTCTGGCTATCATCAATACTTGCAGATTTCATGCTATAGTCTTCATGGTAAGCTTGCGAGTTGTCGCGCGTCCAGCTGCCACCTTCGAAGGCGAATCCCTCGGGGATTTCCTCTTCGAAACTTTCAATATCTGCTGGGCTCAGTGAAAAATTAATAACATTAGATTCTTCGCTAACCAGTTCTTCTAATGATTGCATGAAATACCCCTCTTTGTATGCCTTTACTGTGTATGTGTTTTCATAAATCGACTCAAAAAGGTATTCGCCCTGTGCATTGGTGTAAACAGGGTCAATTTCGGTGTTAACAAGCTCGATTTTCACATTGTCAATTGGGTTGCCAGTCTGAGTATCCGTTACCACACCAGAAAGTTGTGTTTGAGTTGAACTTTGCAACTCCACATCCATATTTATGAATGAAGTGTAGTTGTTAACCGTAATCTCATGATTCTGGCTTATGTAACCCTCAGAGGAATATGTTACATCATAAGTACCGGGCTCTATCATCCTAGTATAGTAGCCGTTTAGAGGATTGGTAACAACATGGGAGTTGTCCTTATCGTGAGAGGTAATGGTAATGGTAGCATCTAAAGGCTCACCCTGCGTATTTGTAACCGTTCCCTGTATTCCGGTGTATAGCCACTCAATGTATGAGAGCATGGCCTCCTTATTATAATCCCAAAAACTAGGCAACTCGCTACTAGCCGGGTTCTTTATGTCAGAAACCTCCATGGTTATCTCTCGGCAGTTGTGCCAGTAGTTCATATAATCCTGACGGCTACCATCAACCACATACCAGTCGCCACCATGGGTAACACCGTTATCTTGTCCTGTAAAATATCCTGAAGGGCTATTCGCCTGAGCATTATCGGCATACTCCCTGCTAACGGTATAAAACCAATCATTATCAGGGTGAGGGTTTTCGGAGCTTAGCCAAGCATCCCACGGGAAATTTGCCAGTTCAATTCCCCCGTGATAGTTTGCAGACATAACAAAATTACGACTATCAGCATAATCCATCATTATAATGGTTTCGGGCTGAGGGGTTGGGCCTCCCGAAGGAACATAAGGAAAATTGCGGTTTATATCAACTCCATTGGCATTGGAACGAGTAGCACCATCAACCGTGTTGTTTCCATAATTATAGGTACCATCAGGGTTTGCATTGGGATTAATAAAAATGGCAATATTATCAACCATGTTGGTTATTCTGGTGTCGGTCCCATAGTTTGACAAGAGGTAATCAATAAACCTAAGCATTAGAATGTAACCTGTTGTTTCGTCGCCGTGCATGGTGCTGGTGTAAAAGAACTCGGGCTCGGCTTCATCACTAAGTACGTTGTCGGATATTTTTGCCACATAGATTTTTCTGCCATCAACGGTGGTTCCAATGCTGTCGAGTTTACATATATCGGGATAATCGGCCTCAAACTTTTTCATCATGGCCCTGTAAACCTCGTAGGTTGGGTATAAATCCCAATTGGACATCTGGTCAATAGTGGTTGCCATGCCCCTTCCCTTTATTAACGAGGAAGGATGTGGTAGCTGTATGGGGGTATAACCAAGATCCTTAATTTTTTTAAATTCCTTCTTATTGGCATAAGCATAAATAGTATCGCCTACCACCTTATCAATTGATACAGCCCGGGTAATTACAGTATTTACAATCTTTTTGTCTTTCTCGGGTAATTTAAAATAGTACTCCTGTGCATTTATCGTTTGGGGTAAATGTGTTAAAAGAGCAATGGATAATAGTAATAAAATGCGTTTCATTAAAAAACAGGATGTTTAGTTAGACAATAATGTTATTTATGAGAATGTGGCAAAGTTATTAGATATGATGTCTCGTTGTTCAGATTTTATGCTATTTATTATAGTTAAAAACAATTTATTTTGCTAAATACCTGCATAACAGGATGTATGGCAATATTTATGATTATATTATTTGACAATAATAGAAATAAACAGGGTTATCCTAATAGGATATTATGGCTATGCTATACAATTGGGAACAATATATTAAATATCAGGCATTTAAAACATTTCTTAAAAGATTATCTTTCAAATGAAAACAACCAACTCAGCATGATAAGATTGAACTATCTAAAAAGAATATAAATGAGTTTTACAATATCCTCAACAACCCAGATAAATGGATAAAAAAAGCGAAGAGTACTCTTTAATTAACAATAATCTTCCATCATTTAAAAGGATGAATGAGCTTGAGCTAATTTCCCTATTGCTTGAAGAGGATGATGCTATTTATAAGGAAGGTTTAAAT
>JBKHAH010000024.1:0-39007 GCA_046542995.1 Bacteroidales bacterium | reverse complement strand
CCTTAAAGAAGCTTAATTCAATTATTATCATTTACTCACTCCATCTTCCGCATCCTTCATAGGTTTTACCTTTTCTTACCAATTTCACCTTGTAAGGATAGATGTGGTCTGACATGCCATCGCTACATTCATCTTTATGAAAAGTAACTACAACAAAATCATTGCTATTAGTACGTTCGGCTTCTATTTGGTATCCCCCATTAATTTTTTGAATACGTGTATAATTGTACCAAACAGCTTCTTGGGATATTTCAAAGTAGGCCAACTTGTTATAATGCAGGTCGATATTCCAAAATGGCTCAACGCCTAAGAGTTTTAATTTATGGAATTTTTCAAACTCAGCAAGTTGGTACAGCCTAGGACTATATGCATTGTTATGATCCTCTTGCTCTTCTTCCCATATCTCTAGCGCATTTCGGAGTATTCTGTAGTTTGCGCTGTTAAAACTGTCTCCAATTTTAGTTTCATTTCCAAGAGGGGGCATGCTACTGTCTAATACAACCCTGGTTGAACCTACAATAGTATAACTTTCACCATCTTCCATTGTAACAAGGTGTAAACCATCAGGGGAGAGCTCGCTTGAGCACCCCATACGGTAAGTAAATGTTACTTCAGAATACCCATTATCATCAGAATCGGTAACTGAAACAGATTCCTCCATAAAACGGGCCCGATTCTCAAAACCACAATTTGGCTCATTATCAGTATGTCTATTTATAAGATTGAAGCCATCACCAGAGTTGGCATAATGGTATGCGAAAAGTTTAATACTACTAGATGGCGGATTATCATCTTTGTTGATTTCGTTAATATCTTCCGATAGAATTAAAATGTTCTCCCCGTTCTTATCGTCCCATTTATGGTAATATACAATTTTACCATTATGGGGTAAATGGGATACCTCCTCGCCATAAGATTGTTGATTTTCGCTCTTTTTTTCTGGATAGTATAAACTATTTATCTCATTCAGAATTTTATACACCTCATCCATATTGCCCTCATGGTGGCGTCGCATCCAAAATGAGGGCCAAGGAGAGAACGACAAATCATTGAACCTATCAAAACCAAAATGGCTAGAGATAATGCGGTTCACCTCATCGATGGCAAAGCCGTAAGCAGAATTCTCAAACTTCCTAAACGTTCGATATTGTCCTTCCTCCAAGAAGCTACCCGTAGTGGTATCAATCTGGTTGTATGCGTTTTGAAGAAGCTTACGATAGTTGGAGATCTTCGTAATACTTGTATAGCTATTAATTGCCTGTTGTACGTATGACTCTACTCCTGACTCCCTATAAACACTTGGGGTAACCAAACTTGTTAGCGAGGGTTTGAAGAGTTCAAAAATGCGCCTCACGTTTTCAGGGTTGCGGTCGATGCGATAAATTGCATACGCCATTAATTGCTCCTCATTGGTGTAGTCTCTTGCCCCCTCATTATATCCTGTATGACGTTCCTTAGCGCTAACAAAGGAGGGCAAGGCATTGTAGATATTCCAAAAATAGTTGCCTCGTAAATTAATGCTATGAGGATTAGTGGATTTTAGAACATTCTTGGTCAAATACTGCCCCATTATCCTAACGCTTTCCTCTGGAAGCATTTCAACATTATCCGCTTTTAATTGGCTCTGCAGGCTTCTCAATTTACCAAAGGGGAGGTCGAAATAGTTGGTTTTTATATAAGTACTTAGGTTCTCAGCCACATTGGTAAAAGCTATGCTAAGAATTAATGAAAATAATGCAACAGCTGCAGCTACATGTTTCGTTTTCATATTTATGGTAGATTTATCTTAAAAATATTAACGAGGTAACTTATAGCTCAACCAAGCGAACCGATTTACCCTCCTGCTTGAGCACAACAAACTTATTCTTTTCTTTTGACCATACGGGTGCACCGAAATTACCCTCAATAATTTTCCCATCAACCATAAGTTTTCGTTTAAGATCCATGTACTGATTTTCTGTAAAATACTCACCCGCTGCAGTTTCACAATCAGCCTCGGTCACCAATGCTGCATAGCGGCTGGCATCAGGAGATATACAGAGTTCAAGAACACTTCGAAATAATAAATCGGATGCTGGTTGCCCATTCCTGTATATCTGATTTGTAAAGTGTTTCTCATTCTCACGTTTAAACTCGTATATGGATATTACATCGTTCCCCTCTTGAGCAAAGTGCATCCAACTACCATGGGCTCTGCCTTTTATATCAAACCTATAATTACCATTTATTACTGTTCTGTCCATACTGCCAACTGACTGATCCTTTGCTACAACAAGATTTACCTTACCCGTTTTGGGGCAAAATTTAAGCGTTTCAATTCCCATAATTTTATCAACACCATCAATTTTAAATACTTCCCCATTCTTTTTTAAAGTGTAGGGCTTTTTCATACCCTTACTGAAAAATGTAAAGAAATCCCCATTGGGGCTAACCCTAAAAGCAGCAGTGCCTTTCCCTTTCTTCTCCGGCGTGATCTTATCGAGCATCTTGCCATCTGAACTTAAAAGAATTGAACTCCCTTTGGTATCGTAAGTTGTAATATAAAAAGTGTTTCCTGTTTTATGTACTCTTGCATCATAGGCATAATTACCATACTTAATTAATTCATCGGTCCTGTGATTATACTTCCATATTTCAACAGAGTGCTTTTTGAACCTATCATCACCATCATAATCAGTGTTATTAACTTTTACTGTGAAGCAAACCCAGGGATTCATGATCATTAAATTACCAATGTGCTGGTCAGTAGAAAAATTGAATTCTCTATCACCAATTAGAACACTTCTCTTGGCCTTACTCGTATTATCAACAGTAACTCTTTTAAAAGCATTATAGTAGGGTTTATTTGTGCCAGGCAGAAAACCGATTTGGGTAACCAGATTGTAAGGTCCGGCAATTGGCTTGTGGTTTAAGTACACATGCCTTTCACTTTTATTCTCCTGGGCACCAACATAAAGCAAATCCTTGTTATTGTAGGCATACTTTACGTCAGTAATCACTTTCCATCCTTTAAGTTTAAAAGAACCGTCTTCAACAAGTCGGGCATCATCAGGTCCCCACTCCATGGCAAAACTATTTCTGGAAGAGGTGGGGTCGAAGCTTGGCGCCTGTATAACACTCCAAAAGTACACCCAGGTCTCTTTGTTACCTACTATAGGATAGTATTTTTGCCCCTTAACACCGGCAAAACTGATATGTTGACCATCAGGGGTTATCCAATTGTCAATATCGCCATCGTCTTGGGGAATATCATATATACGATCGTAGGTACCAATCTTGTTACCATTAAATATTACGGAATAATCGTACATATCGTAATCTTTCGGATTCTTTTCAACCTTCATTTGTCCGCCACCCATTATAGGTTGCGGGCCATAGGGCATATCCATCTCACGTTTATATAGCTCCTTATCTTGGTTAGGCTTACGTGTCATTGCAAATGTGTACCTCACACTACCCTTATCGTTCAAACCAATTTTACCATAAATAAACTCCTCATCGGGAGCAAGACTCGCAATACTTCCCGAATTTGTGGTGGCTGTTGATGTTGATGTGGTAGCCTCTCTTCCTGGAACAAATGCTCTTCTGGTTTGCGCATCTATAAGGTACCACTCCATCCAGGGGCCATTATGGTCATCCCAAATATGTACGTTAGAGCGATTCGCACTACTTCTGGCTGCCAGGCAAATGGCCTTCCCACTATTCTTATCGTAAATCTTAAAACGTCCGTTGCCCAAATGACGGAAAAGGAACTTCTGATTGTTACCACGATGACGAGTCCAGGTTTTTACGCTTGTTCCATTCCTCTTTCCTCCTCCCTGAATGTCAATTCTAGCATTTGTAGTATTACCTACCTTTATCTCGTAATATCCATCAGAATCCTTAAAATGCATGGAGTAGGTCCTGTCATGGTTATCATCAAAATTGTAAACCTGAACGTTCGATCCTTTCTGTATGGTTTTTGGATACCCTGGTATATCCCAGTATCCACCGTTATTCTTGCCATAGTTAATGGCCGACTGGATAAAGAACTTTTTCCCCGTAGGAATATCAGCGGGCTTTTGGGCTTTAACTAGTATGGAGCTACTAAAAAAAGTAAGTATAAAAATTAATGCAATTCTTCTCATAATAAAGTTTTTATAGTTGAATAATCTATTTAATTATTGGTTGCAATTAATAGAAAAAATGAAAAATATTTCAAAACAGAAAATAGTATGCAACACATAATTAAACTTCAAAAAATTTCAGATATGAAAAGATTTTTTACAAAACGTACTGGGATTCTACTTTTATTTGCAATTTCAGTTTTAATTACAAGCTGCCAGGCACTGAAAGGATTACGATCGGAGGGACAACCCCATCTTCAAGAAGCATCGGATCTTTGGGATGAAGGGAAAGAACTTGAGTCGCTTATTCCTGCTACCCAAGCCCTTATTGTTGATCCAGAATTTTTTCAAGGTAAAGGTTTTATAAACGATCGCTTTGACATTACCATTAACAAAGCAACCGAAAGGCTTAACCAGATTGGCACCCCACAAACCTCTCAAGAGGCAGAGGAGATGTTCTATATCTATGACAACTTTGTTAAGATATATGATAATGTTGCCAAGATGAAACTTCCAGTAGAGCATCACAAAGGCCGTTGGACTTGGACTACCAAAATAATGGATTACTCACAACAACGGGAAGAATCACGATTACTCGCTTATGACCTGCTGATGAAAGAAGCTAGGGAACATGTTGCTTCCCATGAAATATCCAATGCAGAAGGAAAGTTCTTAAATGCCATAAACAACTATCTGCCTACAGAGGAAGAGAAGGACTCTGTAAAGCTCGTTGTTGCCAATGAACTTACCGATTTTGCAGATAAATTTAAAGACTCAAAGGTAATTGAAGAAGCTGAGTTAAGCTATAAAGCCTACCAATCAGCCATTAAATTTATTCCAACATTTGAGGCTGCTCTGGATGGTATTAAAAATACAGCATTACATATTTCTAACCTATACAATAACCAAGGAATTGCTTTAGAGGACAAGGGGAGTATTGATAACTTAATCGCGTCAATAGATGAATTTGATAATGCTTTAAAATGGAATAAAGATAATCAGAAAGCAAAGGATAACAAGAAAAGAGTTACATTAAAAATTGCAGAGCATTACTATCAGGAAGGTTTAAAAGCAGAAAATTCTGATAATAAGGGTGAGGCGGCCAAGCAGTTTGAGTTGGTTCGTGAGTGGATACCTGACTACAAGGACAGCATGCAGCGCCTTTACACCAATAGAATTGGCGATAAGATTGAGGAAATGGCTCAAAACCTGAGCATTACCCGTTCTGAGCACAATAAATTACAGGCAAAAATGATTGGCGTTTCAAAGAATGTTGACAAGAGTGTAGATGTAATGAATAAGGTAACGTACATATCTGACCAAACCCGCTCGCTTAATAACTCAATGAAAACTACAGAATCAACTTTAAGGGTATTCTCCTCTATTCCAAAGGTTGGGGTCGTAACAACTACGCTTGCTCGAACAGTAAACATGGCACAAAAACCGGTTGGAAAATCATCCGATAAATTTACGGAGGTTGAAAAGCCCGTAATTACACCAACAAAAAATATTATTGTAAAAACGCAGGGTGTAGTTAACAAAACAAAATCAACAATGGCTAAAACCGAGAGCGTAATAGCAACTACAGAAGACTACACGAGATACTTTAAGGACTGCGCAGCGACAGTTACTGAGGAGAACAACTTTAAAGAGGCGGAGAAGGCTATTGATGAAATAAATAAATCGCTAAAAACCACTAACAAATCTTTGGCAGAAGTTAACAATGGTTTAGTTGTTGTTGAAAAAAGCACAAAACCAATTGCTAGCCTTTCCGGAACGGTAAACAAGGTTGAGAAAGGTTTAAAGGATGTGGATAAAGTGGTTGGCAAAATTGACCCAATAGTAAACAACCTCAATAAGGTGCTGGATAAGAGCTTCACGCTAAACCTTGTTCTAAAGAAATACACCTTTTCAGTTAAAAAGATTTTAACTGGCTTGCCCAGTGAGGTAAAAGCGATTATGGGAAAATTTGAAGATCTGGCAATGAAAGCACTTAATCCAGTTTTAAAAAAGTTTAATATTAAAATACCATCAATTCCCGGTTTAGATCATTTATCAAATGAAATTGACAACATGAAGGGTTACTACAACAACTTAAATGGAGAGTACAATAAAGTATCAAAGGCTTCTGATGATTACACCAGTTCTCAGAAAAACATTGAGACTAACCTCCGCAAGCTTGAGAATGCATTGGGCTGTGAGTTTGGAAAGTAGTTTAGGTGGATCCATTTAATAAAAAAAGGGGCATGACAGAGCCCCTTTTTTATTTCATAAATAATTTAACAACTAAAGGCTGATCTTTCCTGGTTTTATCATATTCTCAGGAGCAAGAATCCTATCGAGCTGCTCTCGCGAAAGAATTTTGTGCTTTAGCACAAGATCGTAAACACTCGCACCCGTTTCAAGAGCCTCCTTAGCAAGCATGGTAGATTTTTCGTAACCAATTACCGGGTTAAGAGCAGTAACTAATCCTATACTATTATGAACCAGCTGCCTGCAATGCTCCTCATTGGCAGTAATACCATCAATACATCTGTACTTTAAGGTATTCATACCATTCTTCAGCATCTCAATTGACTCGAAGAGGCTTTGAACAATAACAGGCTCAAATACATTAAGTTCAAGTTGTCCTCCCTCCGCAGCAAGGGTAACAGTTAAATCGTTACCAATTACTTTAAAGGCAATCTGATTTACTACCTCTGGAATTACCGGATTTACCTTGCCAGGCATTATTGATGAACCTGGCTGCATTGGAGGGAGGTTTATCTCATTAATTCCGGTCCGTGGACCAGAAGATAGCAAACGTAAATCGTTACATATTTTTGATAGTTTTACTGCTAACCGTTTAACAGCAGATGAATACATAACAAAGGCACCGGTATCCTGCGTTGCCTCAACCAAATTGGTAGCTAGCTTCAAATCTATTCCAGAAATACGACGAAGATGGCTCATCACTTTTGCCGAGTATTCTGGTTCGGAGTTTATACCAGTTCCTATTGCGGTTGCGCCCATGTTAACTTCCAGAAAAAGTTCGGAATTCTGGTTAAGCCTGTTAATCTCCTCAGCAAGCGTAACCGCATAGGCTTCAAAAGACTGTCCCAAAGTCATTGGAACAGCATCCTGCAGCTGCGTTCTGCCCATTTTTATTACACTGGCAAACTCCTTTGCTTTAGCATTAAAAGAAGTAACCAGGCTTTGCAAAACCTCAACCAGCTTCTCGTTTGAGTGAATTAGTGCAATTTTAACTGCAGTTGGGTAGGCATCGTTAGTTGACTGCGAAAGGTTTACATGATTATTTGGGTGGCAATGGCTGTAATCGCCCTTCTTGTAACCAAGAATCTCGTTGGCACGATTTGCTATTACCTCATTGGCATTCATATTGGTAGAGGTACCTGCACCGCCCTGTATCATATCCACAACGAAGTGATTATGGTATTTTCCATTCCTAATCTCCTGACAAGCTGTTACTATTGCGTTCTTCATATCTGCATCAAGCAATCCCAACTCAAAATTGGCCTCAGCAGCAGCCTCCTTAACAAGCGCAAGGGCATCAATTAATGCAGGAAAAAAGTTAAGGGTTACCCCGCTTATGCTAAAATTTTCTAGCGCTCTTAACGTTTGTACTCCATAGTAATACTCATCGGGAACGTTCCTGTTGCCAAGCAAATCATGCTCAACACGAGTTTTCCCTGACTCGTACTGAGCGGAAGGATTAATCATTCGTGTATTGGCATGACGCATCCTTCTTGATATTACCCGGGTAATATTTGAGAAGATCTTTAGCGTTGTTGAGGCATTCTTTGTGAAGACAATATTATCGAGCGTAAAAACGGTTGTTGGAACCAGCGCTCGGGCCGAGGTTGAGTGGGGCGAATCCGTAGCCCAGGAGCCTTCCCCTAAAAAATCACCCTTCCTAAAATGTGTTAGTTTAAGCTCCACACCATAAGGGGTGCTTTTATAAAGCTTTACCTCGCCCTCATATATAATAAAGATGCTTTCACGGGGGCCATTCTCTCTAAATAGCAACTCATTTGGTTTATATTGCTTTTCATCTACACAACAGGTAAGCATCTGGTACTCATCATATGTTAAGCCATTAAACAGCTCGATGTTCTTTAAAAACGAGATTATTTTATTTTTATCCATACGGTTATAAGTTAAAGATTAAATACGTTTACTATTTCAACAAATTTAATCAACCTGCTTAATCTTCCTTCAAATAATTAGATGATATTTGTTAACACCATACATATTTATTTTAAAATAGGAAGCCCCTCCAACTTAATATTGAAGGGGCCTAACCACCAAACACAAACCATTAAAAAAGAATTAACCAATAAAGCTATCCAGCTCATTGTTTTTTACCAGCGGAATACCTACATCAATCAGTGGTGTGTTATGACCAAAGAAAGAAACAATCCTATCGAGCGTTACAGCATGTGAGACGCTATGCGTTGAGTGCCTGTAAATTATTTTTGCAAGATGTTTTAGCTGATTCTGGTTAGCAATTAGTACTTGAATAGGGTCAATATCTCCAAACTTAACCGATGATTCTACCTTTTTTAACTCTACCAAATTATCCGACACAATCTGCATAAGCTGCTCATGCACCTTTGCGGCAGGAGTGTTTCTTCGGGTAACAATACCCAAAACCTCGTTTGTTTGTGGGTCAATTAAGGGAGCGCCGCTATTACCGCAGCCTACAGGCCCATCAAACTGAATAAACCGTAATCCATCAGCATTTGAATACACTGAAGAGATAATGCCGGTTTTTATAGCAAGATTTGAGTATCCACAGCTGTAGGAAAGAAATGCAACCTGCGAACCAATATTATAACTATGGCTCTCGCTAAGCTTTAACGAGGGTATTTTCTCAAACTCCTGCAAATCAATGTCAAAAATAGCATGATGACCAGCATCCTCAGCCACTCCAATTCTATGCTGATTTATAAACTCAACATATGGTATTTTTGTTGAAGCAGTAACAGTATTTGCATCAGCATCAACAAAGGTTATTTCAACTTTATGTGCTTTCTTAATGCAGAATGCATGCTGACTTGTAACAAGGTGCTTATTAACCTTAAACCCAGTAAGCGAATCAATGGTAACGCCTCTTTCATTTATAAATTTTAATTGACAAACCGATGCGTAAACAGATTTCCAAACTTTAGTAAACATAATAAAAAGGGATTAATAGGTTTTAGTTTAGGAAATTAAAATGAACGTACAATGGTGAAGACAAAAAGAACCGTTACCAAAAAGAAAACTATAAACACACCAACGTCAATCGTAATTCGATTAAAAACGTTTGATTTTAAGAATGTACCCAACCTTTTCATAATGGTAAATATTTAATTTATAACTAATCACCTAAAAAGGCTAATTATTAGATTTGTAATATTAAAAACACAAATCATTTTTTGTAACTTTAATCGTTTCAAAAGTATTTTAAATGCATTGGCAGGCAAGTGGCCAAATAAGTCTTTTTTTTTCTTGTGGCTTTCAAGCAATACATAACTTGACTTAAACAGCCGTAATTACTTATATGCCTGTTTTTTTAACGATTTCTAATTGGCAAAATGCCACAACTATGATTCAAAAACTAAAAGATTACGTTGAGCATGAATTTGGCAAGAAAATATCCTACCAAAAAGACTGCAAAACGCTATCAAACAGCATACTAAATAAGTCTTCCGAAGTAATTAGCCCCTCAACTCTTCGTAGATTCTTTGGATTCCTCTCAACGAATTCTAAACCATCGCGTGTCACGCTTGATATTCTATCGCGTTACTGCGGTTTTACGTGCTGGGATGATTTTATTGAAAGCAATAAGGATAGTGAAAGCAGTACCGAATCGTACATGCAGATATGGGGTAGAGCGCAGCAAAATGCCATTGAACTGAGCGATCGAAACTGTAATCTAATAAAAAATAATAACCAGCTGAACTCTGACGATATTACAAAACGGCACTTTGCTCACCAAAGGCTTAACTATCTAATAAATTCAGACTATACGGCAACCCCGTTTGTAGGTCCAGGTGGCTATGGTAAATCATCACTTCTTGTTGAATGGTACGAATCGAATGCGAACATTTCTAAAGGTAAAAACAATATAGTTCTATTCTTATCGGCCAGAAATCTGGAGGCCTGGTTCGGTACAGAGAAATATTTTGACTATTGGTTACTTTCGTTAATTGAGCTGAAAACAACCGAACTATTCGATAGATTAAAAGACGATTCCTGTAAAAACCCGGGTAAATTCATTCTAATTATCGATGCTCTTGATGAGATATCCCTCCCCCAATCGAAAACTGAGAGGCTATATCAGGCAATTCATAATTTAGTAAATAGCATGCCATCGAAATGGTTCAAGCTGGTTATATCATCCCGATTAAGCGTTTGGAAAAAGTTTACTAAAGTTGAGGACAGTCTGGATAACTGGTACTTTGCAGGGAATCAAAATTTCACAAGCGAAGGTGCCAACATGCCTCCATTGAATGAAAATGAAGTACAGCTCATATTCAACAGAACAATTAATAAGATTACAGAAGATGATATTATGGTTGAGGAGCTACCTTACGATTTTTTTCAGACAATTTCCTACCCTTACTATCTTAAAATATATATTGAACTATATAAAAAAGATAGCTCACAACGAGTTACGGATAGAATTGATTTACTAACCGAGTTCCTTAAAAAAGAGGTTTATCAGAATTCTTATGCTGACGAATCCACTGATATCCTAAACTATATCGTTGATAAATCAAAGTTAAACAGAACGTTTGGTACAGTAAAAAAGAATGATATAAAAGAGAAGTACCCTATACATCTTAAGCTTGCAGGTAATTACTTTAATGCCTATAATCATTTACTATCTTTTGGAATACTCGCTGAAGAGCTAGTAGAGAATGAGTTTGGCGCCTTCACTAAGATGGTTAGCATTAATCAGGTAAAAGTATATGGACTACTTACCATTCAAAAATTAATTGAAAAGGAGGGTGATATATCATTTAAAGTTTTTGAGGTGATACAGAAAGAGTACGCCAATTCCAGTATTCTTCCGCTATTAATAAATCTACTCTTTGAGGTAGCCTATAAGAAGAGAAAGGTTGAAGCGTTAATCCCTATCTTTACCCTTTCCGATGAGGCATTAGCCACCGTATTCGAACAATCTTCTATTCACCAAACACTTAGCAAGGATGACTATATGCGAGGAGAATTGATTCCCTACTATGCAAAAAGTAAAAAAGCAAGAAAATACCTTTTTGAAAAGAATATTAACCTCAACTCCATTGTAACCAGCTCAAACTTTTTAACCTATAACTACCTACAGCATGCAAAGAGCATGACTGAAATTTTCTTTGGCAAAACCCTGTTATACATTTCAAATGCATACAACCTAGATTTTAATTGGATAGACGAATTTATTAATGAGATGCCAGAAACGCCACCAGAGAAAATGCCTCCTCTGGTTTGTGGGCTATGGTTCTCTTGCCAAGAAATTTCCAGTTTCTTCCGTAATGCTAATAATCAAACCCAAATATCAAAAAATATTGATTCTTTTCTGCAAAGTTCAATATTAAACAGTTGGAACGAGCATGATATGCTGGTTTTTGAGCTGGGGCTAGTGTTTAGCCTATTAATTACCAAGCAACATCAATTAATTGTTGAAAGGCTATCGAATCTCTTCCAATTATCAGCCGAAACAAAATATACAAGCGAAAAGAAAGCGCTTAAAATTTACTACGGATTTGCTAAATGGCGGGTTACATCCGTATTTGATGATGAAATAATGCAGGAATTACAGAGCCTGCTTGGCGAAGTTCCCTCTTGGATTAGCTACCAAACAAATATTATTGCCAAAAGTTGGCTTGCCATGTATTACCTTAAAAACGGCATGATGAACAAGGCTCACGAGCTATATCGAAAATCGGTAGAGATAAGTAACCTGGCTGGTTATAAGATTTTTGAAGCAAAACTACTTAAAAATCTCTCTTCTGTACTTAACTCTCTGGGAGAGGAATCAATGGCCAAAGATTGTGATGCATTATTTAGAAGTCTGGCTGAAGACAGCAATGTTGATTGCGAGTTGCTGTAGATGTTGGTTCTCTTTGGACGCTAATCCTTTTTTTCCCTGTGGTAGTTAACAATTCCATCAATTGGATACTGGATGAAAGATAGATTATTCGCGCCATAATCTTTCAAGACATCTTTCAGTATATCACGAAACATATACCCAACCGAGCCTACAACGCCAATTTGTGCCGTTGGAAAACTATTGTATTTAAGTAGATGATGCTCAACGAGACAACTAAATCGACCTTTCACAATACTCGTAATATCGTTATGCCCGATATTCTGAGCAATAAACGGCACAAAACTGGCAAAGTACTTACCTGCATGCTGATTAGAATACATCCTAGTGATGGTTTCCTGCCTTGTCATACCTATAAAATCATTAAAACGCTCCGTAATATCTAATGATAAATCATTATACAGCCATCGCGTTAAAACCACCTTACCTAAATCAGCGCCGCTTCCCTCATCGCCCAGCATATAGCCTAACGACATAGTTTTGCGCTCAATATCAACGCCATTGTAGTATCCCACATTGGTTCCAGTACCTAATATTACTACTAATCCAGCACTATTAGCAAAAACCGATCGGGCTGCACCTACAATATCAGAATTTACCTGAATACTGGCATCTTTAAAAAAAGGTGACAATAAGGACTTTACCTTCCTCTCCACTGTATCGGATATACAACCTGCTCCGTAAAAGAAAACACTTTTAACTTGTAATAAGGGAACCTGCTTCGGTATTTCATTCCTCAATGAATTTTCAAAATCGTTTGACTGTAAATGCAATGGATTGTATCCTACCGTTTCAAATTCAGATACTTTACCATTTGACTCAAGCACTCTCCAATGAGCCTTTGTTGAACCACTATCAACTATCAATATCATTGTTCTGCTGATTTTTTAACCCTTTTAAGAGTTAATAGGTTCATGGGGTTACTCCTCATCCCCACAATATCCGGACTAACAAATCTAACCACCCTATCGTAATACAATGGAATAACAGGTGCATGCTCCAATACTAACGAATCCATTTTTTGGTATATTTTATGGCGGAGCGTATCGTTGGGTTGCCACAGAGCCTTTTGGTAAAGCGAATCGAACTGAGGGTTGGAGAAATGAGTGTAGTTAGGTCCGCCAGGACTAAAATTATCGGAATAGAAAAGCGAGAGGTAATTCTCCGCATCAGCATAGTCGGCTACCCAGCTACCCCTAAATAGCACCATGCGCGAGTTGGCCATCATTTCGCGATAGGCAGCCACAGGGAATACCTCAACTTGAATTTTAATACCTATCTTCGATAGTTGATGCTGAATAAATTCCGATATATCAACATAATCATCAGTAGTGCATAATGTTATTGGCGACAAACCCTCGCCGTTTGGAAAACCCGCTTCCCTAAGGAGTTCACTTGCATAATCAGGATTATAATTAAACCCTTTATCATCTCCAGGGAAGCCAGGCATACCGCTTGGTACAAAACCATTACTTGCCGGATAACCCAGGTTGCTCCTGAGGTAGGTCATCATTCTACTTCGATCAAATCCGTACCCCATGGCCTTTCGTACTTTCTCAAATCGAAGGGGGCTCTCCTTCGCTATGTTGTAGGTTGTATCCATGAGAATACCAAGATACTCAGTATTTAGGTATGGTCCTGAAATCATTTTAACACTGCCCGCGTATTGAGGGTTTAGTTCTCCCGCCCGGGTTAGCAATTCATCCTTTGATGTTGCATGAACTCCCGAAAGAAAATCGATATTGCCCAGCAAAAAATTCAGGAACTCGGACTGCTTATCAGTAATAAAGGTAATGGATACTGCCTCGAAATAGGGCAACCGTTCGCCCTGCTCGTCAAACTCAAAATAATTTGGGTTCTTCCTAAGTACCAGCTTCTCCCCTTCTCTCCATAGCTTAAACTGGAATGGTCCTGTTCCCACTGGGTTACTCCTAAAATCATCGCCAAAATACTCAACCGCTTCACGCGGAACAATGTATGCATAAGGCATTGAGAGCAACCCCAGAAAAGCAGGGAACGGCTTGTTCAGGTAAATTTTTAGGGTAGAATCGTTCACAACCTTACACCCATGAATGGTATTTGGTTTTTGGAAATCTAGAACCGAGAAAACCCAAGCACCAGGTGAGGCCGTTTTAGGGCTAATTACACGCCCCAGGCTATACACAAAATCTTCTGCCACAACCCTCCTACCCTTACCGTTTTGAAATGCTGGCGAATTATGAAAAGAAACATCGGTACGTAGTTGAAAGGTGTATTCCAAACCATTTCCAGACACTTCCCATGATTTTGCCAATGAGGGTCTTACGCGCAATGAGTCGTCCAGCTCAACCAAACCATTAAATAGCTGGCGCGTTGGCCAAATAAGCGGTAAACTACGTGCGAATGCGGGGTCTAACGATGTTATACCTGCGCTTTCGTTGTAGCGGAATACTGCCAATTTGGAGTTACTTTGCTGCCCGTTTTGGCAGGAAGAAATTGTTAATATAAAAACCACTAATGGCAGTAGGTATTTCATCTATCTATCTTAATTTCTCACAAAGATATGAAAATGTTGGGTATAGATACCTTTGTAAGTTACACATATTGATTGATAAAGTTTATTGAAGTGATTCTTTTGGGATTACTCTATGATTTCTCGAAACGTTATAAGATTATTGCCAAATATCTCTGAAGTAGTAAGTTTCAAACTGCCAACTTCTTTAATCATACCCTACTATTTAGTAATTTAAAAAATACTGATAACATCAATGTTAAGTCATATAATAAATTTCCAATTGAACTAATTTTTAACCTTAATAAACCAAACTAAATAGTTTTTTAAAAAAAAGATCGTCACTTTGAATTTAATATTGTAATTTTCCAGTATTGCACGTGAACACAATTATGAGTCGAATTTGGAAAATAGCATTATGGTTACCCATTTTTCTGGTGTTGTTAACCCCTTCTTTTAATTTGGCCGCGCAAGAAGGAACCCCTTTCATTACTCATTTTAATACCCCGCACGAGCTTAGCAACCAAAACTGGGGATTTGTTGAGGGCAATAATGGTGAGGTTTACATACTTAATCAGAAGGGTTTTTTTTCATTTGATGGTTTACAATGGGAAAACCTGAACTTTAGAGGACGCCCCATTGCAATAGCATACTCTAATCAACTTTTCTTTTGCTCCGATAAGGGGGTGGGATATCTTCATAAAATTAATAATGAAACTTATGAGCAACGTTTTCTGCTAAAAAACTCAGATGACAACTATTTCTACAAATTCAGCAATATTCCCGATGGTTTGCTCGTGGTTTCACCTCAGGTAATTTGCAAGATTAAGACAGACAGTACAGTTATAGCTGTTGACACACTTTTTCAGGATTACAGACCCGACATTTTTATCTCCGATTTTTTTGAGTTTAATCATGAACTTTACCATGTAAAAAATAGTGGCCTAATTTATCATAACAAACCTGATGGTGGTTTTGAAATGTTAGCCGGTCTTCCTATTGGAGAGGATATTAATTTCTCCGTTATTCATGATGATGCTGTCTTTTTCGGAACATCAGCAAATAGATTATTCAAATTCGATGGTAATAATTTCGCCCATTTTCCTTTAGATGATCAGAATTACATTACAGCCAGCTTGCTGAATGGAGGAATATCTTTAAGTGATAGCGTTCTTGCATTATCAAGCCATAACGGAGGGGTCATTCTAGTAAATGCTAACGATGGATCAACCATTAACATACTGAATTATTTTAGCGGACTGCCAGATGATGAAGTATTTTCCCTTGGACTAGATACCGATGGTGGGCTTTGGATTTCTCATGGAATGGGAATTTCACGTGCAGATACTAATTTACCCATCAAATCTTATAACCACTTTTCCGGGTTAAAGGGTAGTATTTTTTTTAGCAAAGAGTTCGATGAGAAGCTTTTCGTTGGTACCAGCGAAGGATTATTTCACTTGACTGAGGTGCGCGATTATAAGGCTGTTGATGTTTGGGTAAAACCAAAGCAGAAACCTCAAACTGATGTGCAACCAACAGAGAAACAACAGGAAGAAGAGCAAGATGTAAAGAAAAAGAAAAGAAATTTTCTATCCAGATTATTTTCCCGTAGATCAACTAGAACTGATAAAAAAGAGGATTTAGAGGAGAAATACAAAGTTGATACGAAGGATCAATCCAAAAATCAACCTGTAAGAAAAAGGATTTACGAGCTGCAATCTGTTAACCATGAATATAAGCCTATTGCAAATGTACAGGGGAAGGTTACTTCCCTTTTGAACTTTGACAGTAATCTTTACGCTGCAACAAACCTTGGACTGTTTGAGGTGCATGGTAAAAGTGCTAAAAATATAACGGGCAGAATGAATATTCAGTTTGTTGAAAAGGCTGTAAATATTAATAACGCCCTGCTTATAGGTACAGATGAAGGAGCATATTTGGCAAATAGAAAGGGTGAAAACTGGACGTTGACAAAAATAGTATCAACGCGTAACCAATCAGTTATTAGCATTGTTGATATTCAGGATGATTTAATAGTTCTAACAACAGAGTTTGACGTTTATCTAGTTAAACAGCAGTCTAAAAATCGTTTTGATAACACAATAATTCAAATAGCAGGATCTGACTTTGGAACACCAGTTGCAAGAAAGGTAAATAATAATCTATATGTTTTCACTCAGTCGAAAATATATCTTTTTAACACAGCAAATGAATTATTTATTGAGGATACCACCCTGAACATTGATAATGGACACTCAGTTTGGCAGAATCAGCAAGGATACACATGGTTGCGTGAGAGCAATAATTGGACTTGCTTACAAGATGACAACCATGTTCCTCCTAAGAATACAGAGTTAATAAGCCTTTTTAGTAATCCCAATAGCATAACTGTATCGCAAGCTGGTTCCATATACATTGTGAACAACTATAACCACATCTACAAAATTGATACATCCCAGTTAGGCCCAAAAATGCAAGACATTAGTTTGTTCTTAAAGGTTATTAGGGGAGAGGAAGGAATCGCCCTTGATCCTTCAATGGTGGTGCTTGACTGGGCAAAAAACGCATTAACCATAAGGATAAGTGCTCCATTCTACCTTAAAGAGGGGTCAGTTCAGTTTCAATACATGATTGAAGGATTAGGTAATAGTTGGACCAGATGGTTTAGTGACCCCACAATTGAACTACCATATATTCCCTCCGGAAAATATACTATCCACATCAGGGCAAGGGATATACTGAGAAACATAAGCAAAACAATAAAGGTGCCCCTTGTTATTAACCCCCCTTTTTGGGAAACCATCTGGTTTTACATAATCTCAGGGCTTGTACTTATTATTCTATTTGTGCTTATTACTAAGCTTAGGGAACGAAAACTTAAGCGTGAAAAAGAAATACTTGAAGAGAAAGTTAAAGAGAGGACAAAAACCATTGAGAAGCAAAAAGGGGCACTCCAAAAACAGAGAGATGAACTGGCAGTATATAATAAGGAAATTGAAGCACAACGTGATGAGATTGAACTACAGCGCGATCAGATTTTTAAGCAGAACGAGGAGATTACCCAAAGTATTATATACGCACGTAGGATACAGGCTGCAGTTATGCCTTCTGAAGAGGTATTAAAACGTCTCTTGCCCCATCACTTTATTCTTTTCCGTCCACGCGATATTGTAAGCGGCGATTTCTACTGGATGACAAAGAATGGCAACAAGACAGTTGTAATTGCTGCTGATTGTACAGGTCACGGAATACCGGGTGCCATTATGAGTATGATGGGTGTTTCTTTTCTTAATGATATTGTAAATGTGACTGGCATTACAAGACCTGATGTAGTTCTTAACGAGCTACGAACTAAAATTAAATTTACGCTTTCGCAAACTGGTAAGGATGGAGAGACGCGTGATGGGATGGATATGTCGATTTGTGTATTTGAGAAGGATAGCATGGTGGTTCATTTTGCTGGTGCTTACAACCCTTTATATATTGTAAGAGAAGGTGATTTAATGGAATACAAAGGAGATAAAATGCCTGTGGGTTCACATATCAAGGAGGGGCCCTTTACGCTACATGAGATAAGTCTTTTATCAGGTGACAACCTTTATATGTTCTCTGATGGTTATGTAGATCAGTTCGGAGGAGATAATGGGAAGAAGTTTATGACAAAACCATTTAAAAAATTGCTTACTAGCATCAGTAAAAAACCAATGGAACAACAACTTACTATACTTGAAGATAGTTTAGACCAATGGCAAGGCGCACATAATCAGGTTGATGACATTTTGGTTGTTGGAATAGCTATAGGGTAATTACTATTATACTAAAAGCGTGATATTAAAAAAGAAACCGGGCCTCCTCAGACCCGGCTTCACACCCTAAAAAATTAACCTAAAAGCAACTAACCTGAAACCAAATATAAACCCTAAAAATCAGGTTGTGTTACATTAATAAAACGCAAAAAGCGATTTTTTGTTTCAATGAAAACAAAATATTAATGATGATTTACATCATCTAAATAGTTGTTAACCCAACTCTTATGAGAACTTTGTGCAAAGATATATATATTTTTACTGCTGAATATACTCTACTAACTTAAAAATTTGATGATATAAAACATCATCCTTTAATGGTGGGAGTTTTAACAGCTTTCTTCGGGAAAAATTAAGCTCTTCTACTCTAGGAAATTTCTTTTTACTGCGAAAAAGCAAACAGTATGCAACGGCAGTTTTAAGTGCTGTGGCTTTTACTCTGGCAGTGTAACAGGAATGCCGTGAGGGATGTATATGGATAAACCGTTGCAAAAAATCACACTTTTTAATCGTCCACGAGGATTTATCGGATAGAGTAATCATTCTGTAGTTTCCTAACCTATTGTCTATCCAACTATTATACTCGCATCTAGTGTCAGCACCAGCTTTTTGAATAACATTAAATATTTCTTCTGAAATATTCGCAGGGCTTAAGTAACCATAGTACAAATCAATTACTGAGGTGCCGAATCGTTTACAAAGCTGAATTTTATTTCCATTAGAAAGGCTATTATGATTTTTTTTTACAACGTATTTAATATAGGGTAAATGGTGCTTCCATGCAAGGAAAAGCATGGGCTCTTTAACCGTTGAAGCATAAAGGTATCTATTGATTTCCAGTGAAGTATTGGGTTGCATGTTCACAAAATTATGCGATATTAACTAACACTGCAAACAGTACTCCAAAAAAAAAGCTGGTAAAAACCAGCTCCTATACTAAATCGCTACCAATAATCGTATGCGATAATTAAATCCACTACAATAAATGCTAATTACTTAAGCACATCCTAAATAAATCAGGTGAGAACGAGCAGATTAATAGTTAGACCTACGTCCCTGCCCTCTTGAATCGTTACTACGATTGTAACCACCACGCTGGTTGTCACCTTTGTAGCCTCTTCCGTCACGAGACTCCTTTTTGTCTTGGGCCTCATTAACAACGATGGTACGACCATCAACCTCAGCGCCATCAAGTTCCTCAATAGCTTTTTTGGCTTGCTCGTCATCGGGCATCTCAACAAATCCAAAACCTTTACTTCTTCCGGAGAACTTGTCGGTAATAATGCGTGCCGCTGTAACTTCGCCGTACTCTTCAAAAAACTCCTTTAACTCAGACTCCTGTAGCTTAAAAGGAAGACTTCCACAAAAAATGTTCATCAGATAACAATTAAAATTTAGTTAATAATACGGTGGCAAAAGTACGCTTTATTTTATTCGGAATATACTTTTTCTGAATAATTATTTATTAAAAAAATTATATATCCTAACCTTTAAGCTAAACTATCTCATTGCAATAGTAATCATAATGAAAAAGCACCTATTTAAATACTTTAATCTAAACCAACCCTGTAACTATTATATTGGGAGTAATTAATAACAAATCGGGGTTGAAATTACAAAGAAATAAAGAAAGGGTGTTCAAACAATGTCCAAACACCCTTCTCTTCAAACCTAACTTAACCCTATTCGTATTCTTTAAGAATGTTCTCTACCTCGTCAGGTGCAACTCTACCGTAAACCTTCTCTCCCACAAGTACTACAGGTGCTAGCCCGCAAGCTCCTACGCAGCGTAAGCAGCTGATAGAGTACTTACCATCAGGCGTAGTTTCACCAACATTAATACCGAGTTTACGCTTAAACTCATCTACTACTTTCTCAGCACCACGAACGTAGCAAGCTGTACCTGTACAGATGCTAATTGGGTGCTTCCCTTTCGGAATCATTGTGAAGAAAGAGTAGAAAGTAACTACACCATAAACCTTTGCAACGGGTACATTTAGTTCTTGAGATATTACTTCCTGTATTTCAGCAGGCAGGTATCCAAAATGCTCCTGTGACTTGTGCAGAACATTTATTAGTTCACCTTGCTCATTATTGAAGGATTTGCAAATCTCTTTGAGCTTGGCAACATCCTCCTTTTTTAGCTCAACTTTAATGTGTGACATCGACTAATCCTCCAATTTTAAATGTAAATATCTTTTTTTCCTTTAGCAAAATAGTGAGTATGGAGCAACTTGTGGGCTTTCTCGCTCATTGGCTTGCCAAGATACTCCTCGTATAGTTTTTTAACATACTCGTTCTCATGCGATTTACGGATTGGCTTACCAGCATCCTCCTCGTAAATAGCCTTTGTTCTGGCTTTCAGGATGGAGATATCGCCGTGGTGAAGTGGCTGTCCACCACCACCAATACATCCGCCTGGGCAGGCCATAACCTCAATTGCATGGTAATTGGCTTTTCCCTCCCGAACATCCTCAAGTAGCTTACGTGCATTTCCTAATCCGTGAGCAATACCAATGTTTATTGGTAATCCGTTAAAGTCAACCGTTGCTGAGCGAATTCCTTCCATTCCACGAAGCTCTTCAAAATCAATCTTATCTAGTTTTTTACCAGTTTGAATTTCATAGGCTGTACGGGTTGCAGCCTCAATTACTCCACCGGTTGCGCCAAAAATCACACCTGCACCCGTCGATTCGCCTAATGGGCGATCGTAGTCAGAATCTTCTAAACCATTGAAGTTGATGTTGAACTCTTTGATTAGATGTGCCAACTCGCGCGTTGAAATCGAGAAGTCAACATCAGGGTTATCATCAACCTTAAACTCATCGCGTTGGGCTTCGTACTTCTTAGCCAAACATGGCATTACTGAAACAACCACCATATCCTCACGCTTAATCTTCATCTTCTCAGCAAAATAATTCTTTGCTATGGCACCAAACATTTGCTGTGGTGATTTTGCGGTTGATGGAACATCAAGCATATCGTTAAAATAATGCTCAAAGAAGTTTACCCAACCTGGACAGCAACTGGTAAGGATAGGAAGTTTCACATCCTTATCGCCGTTTAGGTGACGGGTTAAACGGTCCAGAAGTTCTGTTCCCTCCTCCATAATGGTTAGGTCGGCGGCAAAATCAGTATCGAATACATAGTCAAAACCAATCTCACGTAGCGCCGACACCATTTTACCGGTAACAATGCTTCCTGGTTTCATACCAAACTCCTCGCCAAGTGCAACGCGAATTGCGGGTGCAGTTTGAACCACCACTTTTTTGGTAGGATCGGACAGGGCTCTGATAAGTTTGGGTGTATGATCGACCTCGGTTAAAGCTCCTGTTGGGCAAACCGCAACACACTGTCCGCAGTAGGTACAGGTAGATTTTTCGAGATTCTGCTCAAAAGCAGGTGCCACAACGGCCTCAAAACCACGGTTAATAGCATTCAGCGCACCGACGGTTTGTACTTTATTACACATCATCTCGCACCTACGGCACATAATGCACTTATCGAGGTCGCGAATTATTGATGGCGAGGTATCAACCCGGTACGTGCTCATCTCGGCATATTCTTCTCCAGGAATCTCTCTTATTCCAAGTTTTACGGCCATATCCTGTAATTCGCAACGTCCGCTCTTTGCACAGCTTAGGCAGTCCTTTGGATGATCGCTAAGAATTAGTTCAAGAATTGTTCTGCGAGCATTAATAACTCTGCCTGTATGAGTTTTAACCACCATGCCCTCGTAACAATCGGTTGAGCAGGATGGAGCCAGGTTACGGCGTCCCTCTACCTCAACAACGCAAATACGACATCCGGCTGGCTTATTCTCAATATTCAGGTCTTTAAGCTCCATGTAGCAAAGCACTGGAATATCAATGCCTAGCTGCTTGGCTGCTTTGTAGATTGTTGTTCCTTTGGGAACCTCAATCGCCTTGTTATCTATAGTTAATTTTACTGTTTCCATTTATCCTACTCCCCTTTTATTGAATGTTGATAGCACTAAATTTACACTTCTCGATGCAGGCACCGCACTTAATACAGATTGAAGTATCGATAAAGTGAACCTTCTTACGCTCGCCACTAATGGCATTCACCGGACAAACTCTAGCACAAGCTGTACATCCTACGCATGCCTCTGGATCGATAACATACTGCATTAATGCTTTACATTGACCTGCACGACACTTATGATCCTTAACGTGCTCCAAATACTCTTCGTAGAAGTTATCCATGGTTGAGAGAACCGGGTTTGGAGAGGTTTGTCCTAGTCCGCATAGTGAAGAGTCCTTAATAACTTCGCTAAGGTTTCTTAGCCTTTCAACTTCCTCCATGGTTCCTTTACCCTCGGTTAAGCGCTCAAGCATCTCGTACAAACGCTTATTACCTATACGACATGGAGAGCATTTACCGCAGCTCTCCTCAACGGTAAAGTCAAGGTAGAACTTAGCAACAGAAACCATGCAATCGTCCTCATCCATAACAATCATACCACCAGAACCCATCATTGAGCCAGCAGCAATAAGGTTATCGTAATCAATGGGTGTGTCAAGATGCTTCTCGGTTAGACAACCGCCTGACGGACCACCAGTTTGAACGGCCTTAAACTTCTTGCCATCCTTAATACCACCACCAATCTCATATATAACCTCACGAAGGGTGATACCCATTGGCACTTCAATTAGGCCAACGTTATTAATTTTGCCTGCTAGGGCAAATACTTTTGTTCCTTTAGATTTTTCGGTTCCTATGGATGCAAACCAGTCGGCTCCTTTTAAGTAGATAACAGGAATGTTAGCAAAGGTCTCAACGTTGTTCACGTTTGATGGCTTACCAAGGTAACCGCTTTCGGCAGGGAACGGAGGCTTCACGGTTGGTTCTCCCCTATCACCTTCCATTGAGTGGATAAGCGCGGTTTCCTCACCACAAACAAATGCACCTGCACCGTAACGTATCTCAATATCAAAATCGAAACCGCTACCTAAAATATCTTTACCAAGCAAACCGTACTCACGTGCTTGCTCAAGAGCAATAATCAACCTTTTGATTGCCAGCGGATACTCTGCACGGATGTAAACCAAACCTTTGGTTGCACCAATACAGAACCCGTTAATAATCATGGCCTCAATTACAGAGTGCGCATCACCTTCAAGGATTGAACGATCCATAAAAGCACCTGGGTCGCCCTCATCGGCATTACATATCACGTACTTCTGATCGGCTTTATTCTTTGAGGCAAACTCCCATTTTAAACCAGTTGGGAAACCTCCGCCTCCACGACCACGAAGACCGGATTTTTTCATTATATCAATTGCAGCATCAGGCCCCATGTCGAAAACCATGCCAAGCGCCTGATAGCCGTCACGAGCAATGTAGTCATCAATCTGCTCAGGGTCAACTATACCACAATTCCGCAAAGCGATTCGTATTTGCTTCTTATAAAAACCCATGTGCTTTGAATCGCTAATATGCTCTTTGCTTTCAGGGTCTTTATATAGGAGCCTATTAACTTTACGCCCCTTAATTACATGCTCAGAAACTATATCTGAAACATCAGATTTTTTCACCTCGGTATAGAACGTGTTATCGGGCAGTACCTTAACGATAGGCCCCTTTTCGCAAAAACCGAAACAACCCGTCATAATTACCTGCACCTCGTTATCTAACCCTTTCTCAGCCAGTTCATTTTTAAGGTTTTCCGCAATGGAATCGCTTTCAGATGCCCGGCAACCAGTTCCTCCGCAAACGAGTAGATGCGATTTGTATTTTGCCATATTTTTATCCTCCTTTAGCGGTTATTTGTTATCAATAGTATTATAATTCATTGGAATAATTCCATCAACCAGTTCGCCATTCTTTATATATTTCTCGATAATTTCGTCGGCTTTCTGATTATCAACATAACCAAAAACAACAGGTTCCTGATTAGGTAGCTGAACCTCTATTGTAGGTTCGGCATAGCAGTACCCCATGCATCCGGTTTGGGTAACCACCGCATCGATGCTGCGTTTTTCCAGCTCATCGATAAAAAACTCCATTACGGTTTTGGCTCCCGAAGCAATACCACAGGTTGCCATTGCAACCTTAACCTGTACACGGCTGGCGGGATCTTCTCCTTTTTCCCTAAGCTCAATCTTAGTCTGAAGCTTTTCCTTCATCTTTTTAAGATCGGCCAATGATTTCACTTTGTTCATAATCGGGTATTTTTAACTTATGTGTTATTTGATTAACAATCGATTTGTAATATTTAGGAAACAAAAATATAACATTTGTAACATATTTTAAGTAAATCGATTATGTTTTATAACCTAGGTAGATTATTTATAATTCTTCTAAATTTGCCTCTATCATCTCCCTTAGCATCCTGATAACATCGGGCGAGTTGATAGGTAATCCATCGAGCGCTTCTTTAACCTCTTTTGTATCGAAAACATACTTATTACCGTTTATTGAATGCTGGTATATGAAATCTAAAGTGGGGTTTGCTGATATTAGAAGTAAGATAATCTCTTGAATATCGCCCAAGGGTTGTCTATCGATATGATCTAAACCTAAAGTTGCAACAACCTCTGTCCCTATTTTCGGAGTTGAATTTACCTGAAGTTTACCACCTGAGAACCTGCAAGCATCATTTAGAAGCGGTAGCCCCATTCCTACTTTTCTTGTTGTGCGCGATGTGGTGTACGGATCGATAATTCTACTGAGCATATCGGGAGGGATGCCCTTGCCGTTATCATTTATTCTTATTGATAATGTATTGGTTACAAAATCTTCATCAATATCAATCTCAATTGATGAGGCGCCTGCAACGATGGAGTTCTGAACAATATCGAGAATGTGTAAAGACAACTCTTTCATGATAAAACCCTCCGTTCCTGTTTAAACTGTAATGCTTTCTTTAATTCTGCAAAAGTTGGTTCTTCCATTAAGTACTCTGTGAAAACGGTACCCAACTGATCAGGGTAATGAGAATCGGAATTCTTTATTAAAGTGGCTTGATTTATATAGGTATGTTTTGCCTTAAACTCTTCCTTAGAAGTAGTTCTAAAAATTTCAAGGGCATCAAATTTTAGATCTTTAGGAATAAAGCCAAGCTGACTTATTAGGCTGAACATGGGTCTGTCAACATGAGCAGGTATAAACAAACCGCCAATGTTATGAGTCTTTCTTTCAACCTCATCGACATTTGATTTGAGCGCTGAAAGCAGAAGGGGCTCAACCTCTTCAAGAATCTCATCATTCTCGTTTACTACCACCTGATAACCAAACTTACTTGAATCGTTGGCAATGTCAGGAAGGTTAATGTTGATGAATTCTTGAAATTCAGCCCGCTGCTCCTCAGTGTTGAAAAGGCATAGGCAATGAGCCTCCTCGCGGGTTGTTACCTCAGCCCCCAAAAGTACGGTTATACCTAGAGGTTCTGCTAACTTTCTGATTATTGGACCATGGAGCGTGCTGTTGTGGTCTGTTATGGCAATAATATCTAGATTATGAAGTTTTGCTGATCTAACAATATTCCGAGGACTCATATCCAAATCGCCACAAGGCGAAAGGACTGTATGTATATGTAAGTCTGCTCGGTAGGTTTTCATGACATCATCCATATTATTTTTATCAAAACCCAATGCACAGGGAGAAAGCGATTGCCAGCAAATTGAGGGGCGGGAACACTATACCCAATAATAATACTTAGGGATAAGAGTAATTGTTTTAACCATTCTACTCATTGAGTAATTTGAAAAGTTTTCCCGCGATTTCAAAAGTTTGCATATCGGTACCTAAAATTGGAATCCCCTCCTCTTTACTTTGGGCAACCGTATCGTCGTCGGGTTTAAACCCTTTAACCAAAATTACAGCCGAAAGCTCCTTGAGTGATGCTATCGCCATTACGTTCTTGTGGGTCTGCAGGGTAATCCATACGCTACCAGCCTCGGCATGCCCCATAACATCGCTTAAGAGATCGGACACATACCCGCCTTCAACTTGGCGATTTAGCCCATCGTCTGCGCTAAGAACCCTAAGGTTCAACCCTTTTACCATGTCTGATACTGTCATATTTACGCTGATTAATTAGGTGAATAGTTGAAAGAAATAAATAGGATTAGTATTAAAAATATCTAATAGAAAAAGAACATTAAGGCACAAATTACTACTCCTTAGTTCCGCCCTTAAGTTTTAGCTTGTTGCAATCCTTCTGAAAACGATCCTTCCCCCATATCTTCTCCATAATACGAAAAGAGTGGTCGGGGTGCAGCTTGCGTGTTTGCTCCATGGTTTTCTGGAGAAAAATACAGTTTGACATGGCAGCTCTTCCTTTCACAATATCCTCTGCCAAAGCCTGACAAGAGGGTGCTCCGCAAGAGCCACAATCAATCCCTGGCAAAAAGCACATGTAGCGCTGAACGCGCTCCATTTTTTTCATTGCGCGGGCCATATCCTCATCAAGCTTCATCATGCTACGTGGAGTAATTGGCTCAATGGTGATCCTGCCAAGCAGGTATGCCCTATACTTATCTGAGATGGATTTTTCTGAGCTTATTAGGTTTCTGCTTGTGGTAGAGGCTAACATCTTACTATTTTTTAAGCGCTCTACAGTTAAAAATCTGTTCCCGGTGGTTAGCACCCCTCCGGCACACCCCTCATCGCATGCCCGAATTTCCAGAAAATCAATATCAGATATCTCATCATTCTCAACCTTCTCTAGAAAATCGATAACATTATTCAAACTATCGATGGCTAAGCAGCGCCCTTTCACATTTTGCGCCTCACCATTAGTTAAACTCCAAATAATGCTGTTTGTAGAAAGGCTTGAGTCATCTGTTTTGGATAGGGACACTGAATTCTTTTTGGCCAACTCCTTTAGAACCTTATTATAAATAACATCCATATTAATCACCCCGTTAACCTCTGAAAAATCCTCTCCAACAGGACTCTTGATTGCTGCTATTTTTGCTGCGCAAGGAGTGATATAGAAAATACCAATATCATTTTCAGATACTCCACGGTCAACAAGCATCTTTTTATAGTAAATTGCAGAAATATCAAGGGGAGGCTTTAAAAGCATTATGTTCTCAACCAATGCGGGAAATTTAACTTGTATGAGTCGAACAACCGCAGGACAGAAAGAAGAGAGAACAGGTTTGGGGTTATCCTGATTATTAACATACTCATTAATTGCCTGGGTAAGCACTTCAGCGGAACTCTCTACCTCAAACACCTCAGTAAACCCAAGGTTTAAAAGCGTATCATAAACCTCCTCAGGTGCAATATCATCGGGGAACTGCCCCAACAGAACCGCTGGAACAAGGGCAACTCTATGCTTGTAGTTAAATATTTTACTAAAATCATCCTGCTCAATAATAATGGCATTAACGGGGCACACCCTATAGCACTCGCCACAATCGATACAGCGATTAGCGTATAGTTCCGCTTTACCCTTGCGAACCCTAAGCGCCTCGGTTGGGCAAACCCTCATGCAATGAGAACATCCAATGCATAGGTCGCTATCTATTTTTAAAGCATGATGAAAAAACTTTTTCTCCATTTGGGCAAATTTTACTGCCGGTTAAGATAAACAACAATTTCAACAGTAGTACCAACATTCACCTCGCTGTTAATTTTAAATTCATCGGCATTGTTCTGTATGTTTGGCAACCCCATTCCTGCTCCAAACCCCATTTCACGAACCTCCTGCGATGCTGTTGAGTACCCTTTCTGCATAGCTAAAGGAATATCTGGAATTCCTGGGCCCGAATCGACGAGCTTAAGCACGATACTCTCAGTGTCAACATCAACATGAATTGTTCCATTATAAGCATGAGCAACAACATTGACTTCAGCCTCATATAGGCAAACCACGACCCGCTTAATAACTTTTGGGTCAACATTAAGCTGCTTGAGCACCTTTTTTACCTGGCTCGAGGCATAACCTGCGTGGGAGAAATCTCCACCCTCTATCGTGTACTCAAACTTCATTGAATTATTCTGTTCAGTTAACTCTGCTTTATCAATACTTGGCTCAGTGTGCATAAAACTACGACAAATTAACGAAAATACGCTCATACTAAAAAATGGGCTTCAACCCTTTCTCAAACAATAGTCCCGATGCCTTAAACATTGATTTTTCTGACTGTATAAGAACAATTCCTCCCTCCTTGGCAAGTTCAACCATCTCATCAGTAATCCTTTTACTACGAACAATAACAACGCAATTGATGTCAGACATTTCAGCAGTTCTAATAGCCTGAACATTAGCCAACCCCGTGAGAAGCAACACTCTGTCTTTCTCTATGGTAAGGACATCGCTCATTAGGTCGGAGGCAAAAGCAAACTCCAAATCCATGTCCTGCATACCTTCACCACATAACACTTTGGCATCTAAAATCTTTGCAACTTCTATTATCTTCATAGCATCAAGGTTTACGTATCTCTTACTAATAAGTTTAAACTGTTCGAGTTAACTTACATGCAAAGATACGCAATATATTGTTATTTGTTTCACACTGTTACATATTTAACAATATGTTGTTTGACACTTTCGTTCTAAAGATAGTGCAAAGAGTATTTTGCTAAAATCGAAACACTAAAGATAGAAGTTAACTCCTCCTCCAATAAGATGGTAAGCAGGTTGGGTTAACCCGACTGATGCCTCGAAAATAAAACTCATGCTTTTTCTTATTCCTACCTCAACGCCAACGGGTACCCAGAGAGGGAAGTTTACATCATTACCAGGGAAGTTTATGTCTAAATCGGCACCGGCATAAACCCTAACATCTCCACGTATGGGGAAGGTTGCGAGGAAGGTACCATCCAGCCCAAAGGAGCCAAAATCATGTGCGCCGAAAGAAATAGACATCTGCCTGCCAAGTGCAAACTCAATATCTGCCCCAAAATAATTATTACCACCAAGCACCCCAACTTTTGCACCGATATCTATGCCTTTAGTTATACCGTATCCTCCATGTAGAAAAAGTATAAAATCGGCATTCCCGTTTATAATTACGGCAGGTTCAATTCCAATCGAAAATGTTTTAGGTTTAAGGGTTTGCCCCGTCTTAAATACCTGCGAAGAAGCGGTACTTACAAATAGTGCCGCAATTAATAACAATCCAATTCTTTTCATAATAGTATTTTTAGTTGTAAATAAATATTTAAATTAAGTAAATTCCTGCATCAAATATATTACTATTAAGTTTTTTTTTAGCTTAACTAATATAACTATTTTTTAATATTGCTGTATATTTAAGAAGTTTTGAATTTTACTAATTTATATGCAAACTAATCATAAAAAAGGATGAATAAATACTTTACAATAAAATCAATAGCAACCTTAATAATTCTGTTGGCTTCATTTTGCCTTTTTGCTCAGGATAAGCAGCTATCAACTGATAGCCGCAGGGCAATAAAACACTACGAAGAGGCAATTAATGCTTATGACCGCTACGATTACGATGAGGCTGAAGCGTCACTCAACAAAGCCATTAAAATAGATTTTAATTTCATTGAAGCTCATCTTTTTCTTTCTCAAGTTTACAGGGTAACAAATAAAACGGAGAAAGCAATTATTGCTGCTGAAAATGCCATACAAATAAACCCCGACTTTTTTCCTAGCATCTATTTTAACTTAGGAAGCATGCTATTCTATAATGGTGAGTACGAAAAATCTTTACAGTATTTTAGCACGTTTTTAAACTATCAAAACATTCGCTCAGAGGCAAGAGATATTTCCGAACTTAGAAAGGCAAGCTGTGAATTTGCTATAGAAGCAATTGAGAACCCGGTCCCCTTTGATTTAGTAAACCTAGGTGAAAACGTAAATAGCGATTTTGATGAATACTGGCCCAGCCTCTCGGCTGATGAAAAAACGTTGGTTATTACCAGGAACATACCCAAAGATGAATCCGTACATGAAGTAATGTATAATAGGCAGGAGGATTTTTACATATCAACCCGAGAACCCGATGGTGAATGGCAACCAGCACGAAATATTGGGGCCCCAATAAATACTCCACGATTTAATGAAGGGGCTCAATCGCTCACTGCAGATGGGCAACGAATGTACTATACAGTTTGCAAGGGTAATTGCAATTTGTTTGTGAGTGATAAAGATGAAAATGGCAACTGGGGGCGCCCCCGCCCTTTACCCGAACCAGTTAATCTACCTAATACTAGCGAGAAGCAACCATCAATATCACCCGATGGGAAAACCCTTTACTTTGTAAGCAACCGTGAAGATGGATATGGTAAATTTGATATTTGGCGCTCCGTAATTAATGAAAATGGCAATTGGAGCGAGCCGGAAAACATAGGAGATTCTATTAACACGGCATTTAATGAGCAGTCTCCCTTTATACATTTTGATAATCAAACGCTTTACTTCTCTTCCAGTGGTCATGTTGGAATGGGTGGGCTTGATATATACAAAACTACCATGCTAAACGATTCAACATGGAGCACACCAATTAACTTGGGTTACCCCATAAACACCTATCGCGACGAGGATGGTCTTATCGTCAATGCCAAAGGAACTTCAGCCTATTTCTCTTCTGATGTTGATGCTGAAAGTGGTCGTGATATTTACAAATTCGATTTACCAGAAGAGGTTCGGCCAACCCCTGCATCCTATATTGAGGGATCAATTACCGATGCTAGCAACGGCTGGCCTGTTAATGCAAATGTTAGCCTTATAGATATTTCAACAGACAAGGAGTTCATAAAAAAGGATGATCTTGTTGATGGGCGCTTCCTTATAACTCTTCCCACTAACCGTAACTATGCGTTTTTTGTTTCAAAACCTAACTACCTTTTCTACTCAAAAAACTTTAACCTTAAGGGTACGTTTACGGCCGACAAACCGTTTCGTTTAAATATTGAGTTAAAGCCAATAACCGTGGGTGAAACCATGGTGATGCGTAATGTGTTTTTTGAAACCGACTCCTACGAACTAAAGGATGAATCGCTGACAGAGCTTAATAAACTTATCGATTTATTAAAACTAAACCCTAAAATGGAGATTGAAGTAGGTGGCCATACTGATAACGTTGGTTCTGCTGAATATAACAAAACCCTTTCCGACAATAGGGCAAAATCTGTAGCAAATTACCTTACAAATAATGGTATTGATTCTGAAAGAATAACTTGGAAAGGCTACGGTTTAACTAAACCAATTGGAGATAACTCAACTGAAGAAGGCAGAGCAGAAAACAGACGTACAGAGATAAGAGTTATTGGAATGTAACAACATCACATTAAACCATTTTTTCAAATTAATTATTGCTAATCCCAGGTGTTCGTTTTTGAACAGTGGTGTTCAGTTTTTGAAACTCCATTTAACCTTTATAGAATAATCAAAATTTCTTAATTACTTGATATACTTGGTTTTATTTCACATGGCATTACTTTTGATAATTTTTGCAAACAGCAAGATTACTCAAGCCGCAGTGTTGTAAGGGAAACTAATGCTGCGGGTGAACTCAAAAATGCAAACGAACTAAAACTGGGAACTCTCTTGGGTATGAATGCATTTTTTTTTAAATAAATTGATGTACATTGTAAATAACAGCTCTTAAAAAAATCACATAATGTATAAATACCAAGCAATTACAGCATTCCGCAATTTAAAAAGACACAAAATATTTTCCGCAATAAATATTCTTGGGCTGGCAGGGAGCATGGCCGTATTTATTATGATAACAATTTATGTTAGGCTTATTGCAGGAACTGATAAGTTTCATGAAAATGCCGACAATCTTTATCGTTTAGAAAGGGCAAATATACACAATATGGCCGCCCCTATAGGCCCCTACGTAAAGGATCAATTCCCAGAAGTTGAATCCTTTATAAGAATGAACGAATCGCAATTAGCAAGCAATCTTTTCCGATATAATGAGAGAACTATAAAAGTTGATAATGTTTGGTCTGCTGACTCTACCTTTTTTAGCGACCTAAGCTTCCCTCTTGTCTCTGGGTCAGAAGACAGAGTTCTATCTAATCCCGATGCAATTGTGCTTTCACAAAAAACTGCTAACAGAATATTTGGTAAAGAAAATCCTATTGGGAAAAGTTTAACTTTCAACAATACCTATATACTTAAAGTAACAGGGGTGATGGAGAACTTCCCATCTAACTCAAGCATTCAGGCCGAAGCAATAATACCATTTGATTTTCATAAAACGCTAAACAATAATCCGCAAATACTCGAATCGTTTACTCGTTGGAACTATAATTTACTTCTAAAAATAACCCCCAACACTAATATAGAGCACCTAACAAAAAAGATTAACGAGAGTGTCGTTGATCTTGTGCAAAAAAACATTGATATCCCCAAAGATCAACAGCCTAAGCTCATACTAACTCCTTTTACAGATATTTACTTTAATACATACAAAAACCACGATGGATTTAAGCATGGCAGTCGCTCAAATATAACAATTGCAATAGGTGTATCAATAATTATTCTGATACTCGCAATAATTAATTTCACAAACTTAAGCACAGCACAGGCAACCTACAGAGCAAAAGAAATAGGTATAAGAAAAACCCTTGGAGTAGGAAAACCCGCAATTATTGGTCAGCATTTAATTGAATGCATAATTACTGGTTACATATCCATCCTTGTAGCCGTAATTATTGTTGAGCAGTTTATTCACGTTTTTTCATCAATGGTAAACATTGATCTTGCATTCAAATTGTTTAACAATTTTAATCTAACAACAATAATTCTAGGGCCAATCATTTTAGGTATTCTTGCAGGTAGCTACCCCGCTTTCTTTTTAAGTTCATTCTCACCCAAAGCAATACTCTCGGGCGAGCAAACGGGAGGGAAAAAGGGAATCGCTTTTCGAAAAATTCTAATAGCAGCGCAATTTGTATCAGCAGTTACGCTAATAATATTCACCCTACACGTAAACAGGCAGGTCAATTTCCTTATTAATAAGAATCTTGGGATAAATAAAGAGAATAAACTTTTTATTGAGACATCTCCGGAAATGCTGAAGAACAGGGATGCTTTTATGAATGAACTTTGGGGCAACCCAAATATTATTAATGCCTCAATGCATGCATCTCCATTGGGAACAATAAAGGAAGGATGGGGAATGAGCCATCAGGATAAGAACATGAATTTCAGAGTTCAACTAGCAGACTCCAACTACATATCCACACTTGGTGCAAAAATTGTCCAGGGCAGAAACTTTAAAGCCCATGAACCCAGCGACTCCGCTTATGAGGTATTGATAAATCAACGTGCAGTGGATAAGTATAGTTTAGAGAATCCTATTGGTATCACCATACCCTTCATGCATAACATTACGTTACGCATTGTTGGTATAATAAATGATTTCCACTACGAATCGCTACATAAACCTATTGAGCCACTTATGATAATTAACAGAATTTCTCCAAGCCTAGTAACAATTAATTACGTACCGGGTAAAACACAAGAAACCATTCGCTATATAGAGTATCTTTGGGATAAATTCTCCCCAAATTCACCGCTCACATACAAAATTTTGTCAGATGATTTGGCAAAACTATACGCTGAAGAGGCTCGCTTAAAAAGACTTTTCCAAGGATTTACAATAGTCGCAATATTTATTGCCTGCATTGGGCTATTTGGACTAGCTACCTACGATATTGGCAGGAGAATACGTGAAATAGGAATTCGAAAAGTTTTAGGTTCAACCAGCATCGAAATTGTAGGTCTGATAGTTTGGGATTCCGTAAAAATGGTTGCCATCTCAATGCTCATTGCATTTCCTATATCCTACTGGTTAGTAACTAAATGGCTACAAAATTTTATTACCCCAGCAGGACATACAGTTTGGCTATATTTAGGCTCGGGGGCGCTTGTTATGATAATCGCAATACTAACAGTAATATACCATTCTACAAAAGCAGCAAATACAAACCCAGCTTGCGTACTTAAGTATGAGTAGGGAAAATTCGAACACCGATTACGCAGATTAAGCAGATAATCGCGGATTAAATATACTTTTATCAACGTTAATCCTAAAAAAAATCAGCGTAATCAGTATTCAATTACTTAAAAAAATTACTCAACCTCCTCAATCATACCTGGCTCGTACTCAATTTCACGCTCAGTTTTCGCCACAATAGTAGCAATCATGGCATCGCCAGTAACATTGAGCACGGTGCGGAGCATATCAAGAGGTCGGTCAATTGCTAATATAAGGGCAAGCCCCTCAACGGGTAATCCAACGGAGTTTAAAACAATAATTAACATTACAATGCCTGCGCCGGGAACAGCCGCCGAGCCTATTGAGGCCAGCGTTGCTGTAAGCACAATGGTAAGCTGCTGGGTAATTGTAAGGTCTATGCCAAATACCTGTGCAATAAAAACTGCTGCAATGGCTTGATAAAGGCTGGTACCATCCATGTTAACAGTAACACCTACTGGAAGAACAAAACTGGCAACTTCATTACTCACACCAAGCCCCTTCTCTACCTGCTCCATATTAATTGGTAAAGTTGCTGCGCTAGAGCTGGTTGAAAAAGCCACCAGCTGAACGGGGAACATGGTTTTGTAAAAATCGTCAAAACGAATACCAGCAAAGAGCCTCAGGAATGCTGGGTATATCACCAAGGCAACAAAAAGCAATCCGCATATAACAACTAATGCATAGAGCCCAAGGGTTGCAAAGAGGTGCAGCGAATCTGCTGGGTCATCCCCCGAAAAATCAACAATTAAGCCTGCCAGCAATGCCATAACACCAATTGGTGCAAAGCGCATTATAAAATCAATTATTTTAAGTACAATCAAGTTAAGCCCCGAGACAAAATCCTTAACCACCTCAACCTTTGGATGCTTAACAATAACAATGGCTAGCCCAAATAGTATTGAGAAGAATATTACCTGAAGCATGTTGGCATTATCGTATGCAGCAGCAACAAGATTCTCTGGTACAATGTCAACAATAAACTGCAGGGGCCCATCCGATTTAATATTCTCCACATCAACCTGCCTGCCTTCAACATCCTGAGCATACTTGGTAAGCAGCTCTGTTCTTTTCTCCTCGGGGAAAGACTTGCCAGGCTGAATCCAGTTTACCAACAAGAGACCCATTGTAATGGCCAGAACTGTTGTAAGAACATAGAATGATATGGTTTTGTACCCAATTCTGGATAGTTTGGTTATATCGGAAAGGCCTGATACCCCAGTTACCAATGAGGCGAATATCAGAGGCATTGCCACCAGTTTAAGCAAATTGAGGAATACAATCCCAAAGGGTTTAACCCAATCCTCAACTAACCATCCAATACCTATTGCTACTGCTATAACACCTACCAGCACACCTATCAGCATGCCAACTAGTATCTTAATATAAAGGGGTAATTTTCTCCACATGCTACTAAATTTTTAAAAGTCAAATATATTGATTTCCTTGGTTAATATAAATATTATGGGCATAAAATAAGGTAGGCTAAAAAACTAATCTATTCACCACATTACGGGTATTTGTCATTATACAAAACAATCTCTATATATAGAGACACCACAATATTTGACTCTAATTTTAAAAAAATGTTTATTTTATTTGGTTTATATTATAAACTACTTTATATTTGTAGTATGATTAATTTGTAAACACCTAGAATGAACTAAAAAAAAACAAATGAAAAATTCAACTTTAACACCTGAAGAAAGTCTATTGTTAATAACAAAAACAATAGAAGACACTAAAGAACGATTCAAGGAAAATGGCCACATTCTTATTTTTTGGGGTATCCTTACAGTAATAGTATTTGGAGGACAGTATTTGCTTTGGTATTTAGGATTAAATGAGTATATGATCCATACGACTTACTTGTTTTTTATTGGAGCCATTTACACGGGCATATATATGTGGAGAGAAAAGAAAAAACGCAACATTCCTAAAACCATCATCAGCAATGTACTAAACATGGGTTGGATAATTGGATTGAACCTTATGGTAATGGGCTTCTTCTTTTCTGATAAACTTGGAGAAGCCTTAGGACCTGTTTTCATTATTCTATTTGCCTTAATGTTAACAGTTATCGGATTAACTATTCGATTCAAACCGCTAATCATTGGAGGTATTCTGACTAATACAATAGGGCTTTGTACTTTTTGGTTGAATGATGATTATCACGGTTTAAGTTTGATAATAGCTGCTATTGTTGGAATGATTATACCAGGAGTATTGCTTAACAAAACCAGGAGTAAATAAAATGTTTAAAGATTTAGACCCAATATTACACTCGCAGCTGCGTTTATCAGTAGTTTCAATATTGATGTCGGTTGATGAAGCTAACTTTAACTTTATCAAACATGAAACTCAGGCTACATCGGGCAACCTAAGTATCCAAATTAAAAAACTACAGGATGCCGGGTATATCGAGGTGAAAAAAACATTTAAAAACAACTATCCAAATACTTCATTATCAATCACCAAAAAAGGAATTGAAGCATTTGAAAAATATGTGAGCAATTTAAAAAAATATATAAATCCGGAATGATTTTTTTATCATTTGGATTTGTAATATAAAGAACTTAAAACATATAAGGCAAGAAAAATACAATGATTTCTTTATTGAATCCCATACTAATTGCAAAAGGATTTTTATAAACAATTAGCAAACTGTTCAGTATAACCAAGAACCTACAAAAAAAGCCGGTATAAACCGGCTTTTTTTTCATTTCAGTGCATATTCTTTACTGTCCGCAGCAGTCGCTACCTTCCTTATGAACATGCCCTTCAGAAAGTTCCTTTTCCGTTGCCTCGCGAACATCCTCAACCTTACCTGTAAAACTTAAATCTTTACCTGCAAGCGGGTGGTTAAAGTCCATCAAAACATGGTCCTCTTTAACATCTAGTATTAAACCATACAGCTGGTTTCCTTCCTGGTCAACCATTGGTAAGCGAGCACCAACCTTAAGCAGGTCATCCGCTACTTTACCATCCTTCTCAAAAACGCTCATGGGTAGTTTTAAGATATAATCCTTGTTAACCTCGCCATAAGCATTATCGGATGATATTGTGAAATCGAATTCATCGCCAGTTGATTTCTCTTTAATGTTATTCTCAAATGACTGCAATAGCGTTCCGTTTCCAAAAATAAATTGCATTGGACTCCCGGATTCTGCCTTATCTACGACATCACCTTCAACTTTTAATTCGTAACTTACTGATACAACCTTGTCTTTCGATACATTCATTGAACTGTAATTTATTGATTATAAAATAATGGATATCAAATCCAACTTCAAAGTAACGGCAATATTTTAAGAATACCAAACGTACTGGCTCCTAATAAACCAAACAAAAAAACATTCTTAAAATGATTTATTGTACTGACTATATGTGTATTACGACTTATATAGAGGCTAATACTATTATATGAACGGAGCACCCCGCCTCTTCCTGATTAGCCATTAATAATGTGTTTGTTCGCCATACTTCATAAGGTTTTAACCTTTTTTTTAATTAATAGTTAAAAAAAAAGCTAAAAAAAACTTGTAAAATCAAATCATTTCATCACCTTTGTTGTGTAATACAATTAATTAATTTATCAATTTTCACCAAGTTTATCATGAAAGGAAAAGTAAAATGGTTTGATTCAGCTAAAGGTTTTGGCTTTATTCAAACTGAAGAAGGTAACGATGTATTTGTACATTACACCGGCATTGCAAGAGAAGGTTTTAAGCGTTTAGACGAAGGTCAGGACGTAGAATTTGAAATCTCTGAAGGCAAACGTGGCCCTCAAGCTACAGAAGTTAATGTTATAGAATAACAAGAATTTATTCTATATATGAATGCGAAAAGGCTTTGACAATCAAAGCCTTTTTTCTTTTTATTAAATCCGGTTAATCTATTAATTCACTGCACTACTATCAATTTCCAACCCAGGTTAAATTGTAAAATTAACCCTGATAATAGGGTTCTGAGGATAGGGTGTAAAATCATCCTGAGTAAAATGCCAAAGCAGCATAATGTTAAGAGCCGCCTTTTCTCCCACTAGCTGCCTATACCCTACTCCAACCAGTAAGATATCAACCCAGGTTTTCTTATTTTGCGTTGGGTCAATCCGTTGCCTGTCGATATAGAGCATTTCGTACTCACCATGAAACATAAGCCCACCTCTGGTTGATACAGGTAACACCTCGCTAAAATCAGCAACAGGTAATATCTGCGTAAAGGCCGATACTCCCCAAATATGACTTCTGTAACGCTGTCCAAAATCTCCCAAAGCGAGCGAACGCTGGCTGTAGTAACTATACCTTCCTCCTACACCCAATGACCACTGGGGTATAACCCAGATACCAGCTACGGGTAGCACATCAACCTGCGTAATATCGCCAATGGTTAACCCCAATGAACCTCCAAAAAATAATTTGTCTGAAAATTTATCATCACTTTTAGCCCTTCGTTCCTGAGCATTTACATTGGTAAATGCAAGTAAATTCAACAAAGCTAGAATTGCAAAAGTCCGATAAATAATTTTATTAATTCTCATAGGCATTTAATATAACAAT
>JBKHAH010000104.1:0-9668 GCA_046542995.1 Bacteroidales bacterium | reverse complement strand
CAGGATACAATAGCCTAGAATACAGTGTTTTTAATTTTTTGTCATGTACTTAGAATATAATTACACCTGCCTTTGTTCATGAATACAATCTCTAACAAGAATGATAATTTCGATACATCATGGCAAAGTATTGTTTTAAAGTACAGTAATCCAAACACTTTTAAAAGTTGGTGGCAGGTTGCCAATTCAGTTGTACCCTACCTTGGGCTTTGGGTTTTAATGGTTTATACTTTAGAAATCTCCATTTGGTTAACGCTGCTGCTCTCAGTTTTTGCGGCGGGCTTTTTAGCGAGGATATTCATCATATTTCATGACTGTGGGCATGGGTCATTTTTTAGGTCGGAAAAGTTAAATAGATGGGTTGGAATACCTTTGGGATTACTCTCTTTCACTCCATACCATCGGTGGCACCACGACCATAAAGAGCATCATGCCATAGTGGGCAATCTCGATAAAAGAGGGGTAGGCGATGTGAAAACCTTAACCGTTGAGGAGTATTTAAGCCTTTCGGCATGGGGGAGATTTAAATACCGTTTTTATCGACATCCCATTTTTTTAATTGGAATTGCACCTTAACTCCTTTTCCTTATACAACACCGCTTGCCGAAAGCATATATGGGTTTACGTGAACACATTTATCTTCACCTATCTACTCTTGCCATTGTTTTGGCAGCCTCGCTTGTAATCTGGGCAATTAGTTGGAAGGCTTTTCTGATGATACAACTGCCTATCATTTATTTTGCATCGGTACTTGGAGTATGGCTTTTTTATGTGCAACATCAGTACGAAAATGTTAAGTGGGTACGTTCAAACAAATGGGACTACAAAACCATTGCCCTTGAGGGGAGTTCTTTCTATAAACTACTCAGGATTTTTCAATGGTTTACTGGAAACATTGGGTATCATCATGTTCACCATTTAGGACCTCGCATACCAAACTATAATCTACAAAAGTGCCACGAGGAAAATCAAATTTTTCAGGATGTTAAGCCCATAACTTTTTTCTCTAGTCTAAAATCGTTAAGATTAAGGCTGTGGGATGAGGAGCAAGGAAAAATAATTGGGTTTAGCGAGCTTAAGAATAGGAGCTAAGATATTGTTGTTCCATTAGGTTAAGACTTTCTTTTTTCAATGAGTTTTAAGGGCTCATAAAAATCAGAATAACTTTTCTATTTACACACATTTTGAGGATTCTGCAATAATATTGAGAAAGTGGATGCTAGCCTGACGTATTCATAAATATTTTATTCCCCAAATATTTATGAATTTTTCTGGCTAGTTCCCTTTGATATTGTATTTCTTAATCTTGGAATATAAAGTAGTCCTGCTAATGCCCAACTTTCTGCTTGTCTTCGAGATATTACCCTTAAACATGCTGATGTGGTCTTCAATTGTTTGCTTTTCTAACTCTTCAAGTGTAAATCCAGAAGTTGGGTCAAGATTATTGTAATGGTTGTTAAGGCCATTTATAGGATTCATTAAGGATGAGTTACGGTCAGTTTCATTGGTGTTTAATGGATTTGTAATATTGAAACTACTTGTCCCATTAAAATTCACAATATTCTCAACATAATTCTCTAGTTCCCTAACGTTTCCAGGCCAATCGTAATTCTCAATTTGATCCATTAACTGATTGGAAATTGAGGGGTATGGTTTGCTCAGTTTTTGCGCCTTCACTTTAAGGAAATAATGAAAAAGAGTTTTTTTATCATCCCCGCGCTTTCTGAGAGGGGGTATAAACAAAGGAATAACGCTGAGCCTGTAAAAAAGGTCCTCGCGAAAGGTTCCTTTTTTTACCTCATCAATAAGATTCTTTTGCGTGGCAGCAATTACCCTAACATTCACAGGAATATTTTTTGTTCCTCCAATTCGTATAACATAACCTTCCTGTAGAACTCGAAGCAAACTAACCTGCATATCCAAAGGCATCTCGCCAATCTCATCCAAGAATATTGTCCCACCGTTTGCAAACTCAAATTTGCCGGCATGCCCGCCTTTTTTCGAACCAGTGAAAGCGCCCTCCTCGTAGCCAAACAGTTCGCTTTCAATCAGGTTTTTTGGGAGAGCACCGCAATTCACCGCTATAAAGGCAGAATTATTTCTTGGGCTAGCATTATGGATGCTCTGGGCAATGAGTTCCTTTCCTGTGCCACTCTCACCCATTAAAAGTACAGTTGAGGTTGATCCAGATATTTGGGTAGCATGATCTATAACCTGACGAAATTCTGAGCTATTTCCAATAATATCCTGAAAGGTGTAGTGGGCTTGCATTCCTGTATACTTGTTTACCAGGTTAAATATTTTCTGCAAAACCTTTATTACTAGAACTATTCCAATAATATTCTGTTTGGAATCAAGGATAGGATATGCGCTTAAATCGTACCGTTCCCTAATACCATTCACGGAAAAGGTGGTCTCCACATCAGAATAAGACTCTCTAAACTTAAACCGCTCAAGAATTTTTTTCCAATGGGGAAGAATCTTTTCAACTGAACCGTCAATAAAGATATCCTTTCTTAGGTTTAGCATGGAGGCTGCTAGGTTGTTTATGGTCTTAATCTTACCATTAATATCTATAGCAATTATACCAGCCGACACGGATTCGATAATAGACTCTATATATGAGAACGTTTCATTGAGTTTTTCAAGGGTGTTGTCGGCAATTATTTGATTTTTTATAGCTCGCACGGCAGCAACAACTAGACCAAGGGTGTGTGGATGGACTAAGCGGCTCTCTCCCGTAAGGTTGAGACTTCCAATAATCTCATCCTTGCTATTGTGTATGGGGGCTGCTGAACAGGTCCAGCGATGGTAGGCCGAAATGAAATGCTCCGCTGCAGTTACCTGAATGGGCTGATTCTCACTAATAGCGGTCCCCATTGCATTGGTGCCAATGCTTTTCTCGTTCATATAGGCTCCCACAACCATATTTAGCTTCTCCGACTCCTGAATAATTTCCGTATCACCTACAGAACGAAGTATGCACCCCTCATTATCAGTAAGAAGGATAAAGAATCCGGAGTTGGCCACAGCATCATAAAGGATGTCAATAAAGGGGGATGCTACCCTGAGTAAATACTCGTTTTGAGCAAGATGGGTTGAAACTTCGTTACCCTTGAGGATAATGCTAGGGAAAACCTGCTCTTTATCCACCCCATACTCCTCGCACCTTTGATGAGATTTTTTTATAATCTCTCTCTGTTTAATCTTATCGTTAGCCATAAAGCCTGTTCATTAAATTTAGAACTATTCTAAATATAAATTACACCTCTAAAACCCTCGTTATGCTTCTTTTTGCTGTTCGCCTACTTTGCACTGTAAGGATGCTGAACACAAATATAGCAAAAAACTGTAAAGATTCACAACACTCTGTTCGCGTATGTTTATGTTAAGTTCTATAACAAACACTTATGGGTCTGTAAATCTGAGTTGTATCTACTTTGGCTTATGGATTGCTAGTTAGATTGCACAGAAACCATATTTATTAACCAAAATAACAGACTATGTACGGATACAGAGGGAAACTTCTTCGGATTAACCTGTCCGATTTGAAATTCAAGGTAGAAGACCTAAACCTTGAAGAGGCCGTTAAGTTCATTGGCGGTCGTGGCCTTGGATCAAAAATCTTCTTCGATGAAGTGGATCCTAACATTGATGCTTTTGACCCAAATAACAAGGTGATTATTGCAGCTGGACCCATGACTGGCACCCCAACTCCTGCTGGCGGCAGGTATATGGTGGTGACCAAGTCGCCCCTAACTGGCACCATTGCAAGTTCAAATTCGGGAGGCTTTTGGGGAGCTGAGATGAAGTTTGCTGGCTACGATGCTATAGTTTTAGAAGGCAAGGCCGCTAAGCCAACTAGTATTCATATTGAGGATAACAAGGTTGAGTTCCGCGATGCTTCAGATCTTTGGGGCAAAACAACCATTGAAACTACCAACGAGGTAATGAAGAATGCTCCCGAGAAAGCTAAAGTGCTTTGCATTGGGCCTGCAGGTGAAAACCTTTCCAACATTGCTGCGGTGATGAACGATTTAAATCGTGCAGCGGGTCGCTCAGGGGTAGGTGCTGTTGTGGGCAGCAAGAACCTGAAGGCAATAGTGATTAAGGGGTCATCCAAGCCAGAGGTGGCCGACCCTGAGGCTCTAAAGGAGGTTGTAAAGAAGAGTCGTGGCCAAATCAAAGATAATGGGGTAAGTGGTGCTGGTCTCCCCACCTACGGTACAAACGTGCTAGTAAATATTATCAACGAGGCAGGCGTATTCCCAACAAATAACTTTCAGGAAGCCTATTTCGACAAGGCCGAGGAGGTGAGCGGTGAGACCCTTGCTGAGAAGTTTCTTATTAAGCGCGAATCGTGCTTTGCATGCCCCATTGCCTGCGGTAGATACACTAAGGCCGATGAAATTGAAACAGGTGGTCCCGAGTATGAAACCGTTTGGGCTTTCAGCGCAGCTTGTGGTGTTTCTGATATGAAGGCCGCAATTAAAGCCAATTTCTGGTCAAATGAGATGGGGCTTGATACTATTTCTGCTGGCGTAACTATTGCCACAGCAATGGAACTCTATCAAAAGGGTTACATAAAGGACGAGGAGTTAAATGGCGTTGGTCTTAAGTTTGGAGATGGCGATAGTATGGTGGAGTGGGTGAAAAAACTTGGCCGTCGCGACGGCGACCTTGCCAGCAAAATGGCAGATGGTTCATACAGACTAGCGGAAGCCTATGGTCATCCCGAATTATCAATGAGCGTTAAGAAACAGGAACTTCCTGCTTACGACCCCAGAGGAATTCAGGGACAAGGGCTACAGTATGCCACTTCAAATCGTGGTGGATGCCATGTGAGAGGTTACCTTATCTCCCCAGAGATACTGGGTCTTCCAGAAAAGTTGGATAGAACTGAGCTGAAAGGCAAACCCGAGTGGGTGAAGATCTTCCAGGATCTTACAGCATTTATCGACTCAAGTGGCTTATGCCTATTCACTTCATTTGCGCTTACTGCTGATGATTACGCTGATATGTTTTCTGCGGTTACGGGCAAGAAACACTCAGCTGCCGATATCCTTGAAGCAGGTGATAGAATATGGAACCTAGAAAGGGTTTGGAACCTGAAAGCCGGCATTGACCCCTCACAAGATAAGCTGCCCAAACGACTCCTTGAGGAAGCCATACCAAGCGGTCCATCCAAGGGAATGAAAAGTGGTTTAGCCGAACTTCTTCCTCTTTACTATAAGGTGAGAGGATGGGACGAAAAGGGTGTCCCCACAAAAGATAAGCTAGATTCTCTTGGGGTTCCCTCATAGGTCAATTAGTCTTGTTTTAGTTGAAACCCCCATAAAAACATGGGGGTTTCCGTTCTTATATCAACATGAAATATAACTGTTTCTGAAATCTGATGAAGTAATTGTATGGAGTATCCCCTCAAAAAAGTATATCTTGAACTTACCGATATTTGTAACCTAGAGTGTAAAATCTGCTTTCGGCATCAGTGGGTCGAAGAACCTACGGATATGCCTGAGTCCCTTTGGAAAAAAACAACAAAACAGATACAAGGGGTGAACTCAATTGAAACAATTGTGCTAGGAGGAATGGGGGAGCCTCTAGCCTCTCCACTATTTCAACAAGCGGTGAACCTTTTTAAGGGGAAGGAGATATTGCTAACCACAAACGGCACACTCATCAAGGAGAAGTTAACCAAGGATGTGATTGTGGACCTTGATCTTATTGTTATTTCCATTGATGGAATGGAAAATAGGATGATGCACGATAGGGGTGTGGTATTTAAAGAGTTGATTTCCTCAATTGATTATCTGAATCAATTGAAGCAAGAACAATATTTGGAAACCCCAAAGTTGGATATCCAGTTTGTGGCTTCCAAAGAGAATGTTCAGGAAATTTTTCCGCTAATGGATCTATTGGCTGAAAAAAGGATTCGTAACTTGGTGATATCTCACTTTTTGCCACAGCGTTCTGATCAGGCTGACAACATCCTTTACCAACGATATGACAACAAGCCCCTAAAGGAGCTCTATCACAAAATTCGCAACCACTCGTTTAAACGGGGTTTGCGTGTGCAGTTCCCCGAAGCGGAGTTGAAAACAGAAAGGCGCTGCGCCTTTGTTTCCAATAATGCCACATATATTACCTCCAGGGGCGAGGTTGTACCCTGCTATCGGTTCAGTCACCAAGGTAGCGAGGTGGTATTTGGGCGTTTCAAAACCATAAAGCAGTATAGTTTTGGAAATTTAAGGGACAATACCCTCTTAGATATTTGGAATAGTGAGGACTATGTGAAGTTTCGAAACAGGATATACAACAACCACTATCCTTCTTGTCCCGACTGTGACTTGGTTGAGGGTTGTAGTCTTATTGATGATGTGGACTTCGATTGCAATGGAGAGGAACCCAACTGCTCCGATTGCTTGTGGGCTAGAAAAATCGTAATTTGCACTTAATTTTTTAGATTGCAACTATTGCGCATCACAAGAAACAATAGACATTAAAACATTAATATGCAGATAAAAGTAAAACTTTTTGCCACTCTTCGAGAAGGGCGTGAACGGGAACAGACAATGGAGCTGCCCAATGACACAACACCTTCCGTAATTATTGAAAAACTTAACATCCCCCTTGAGGATATTGCAATACTGTTTATTAATGGAAGGGATGCCATGTTCGATCAGAAACTTAATGATGGTGACACGCTAAGCATATTTCCGCCGGTTGGGGGAGGTTAAACATTGATAGAACTCAGAAAAACAACGATTTAGACAATAGTCTCAGATTAGAGGGGGGATGCGTTTTTAGAAAAAACTCCGTGAAAATCTGTTTAATCTGTGTTATCAGCGTTCCAATCAACATCTCCAACTTGTTCAAATAAATACCCAAATGCTATGGGATATGAAAAATAGGTATATTAAGAACGAAAAAATGCTAACCCGCGAACAGAACCTCTCCCTGCGAGACAAGCGGGTGCTTGTGGTGGGGTGTGGGGGTTTGGGAGGGCACATCATTGAGCAGCTTGCCCGACTAGGCGTAGGCCATATTACTGCAGTTGATGGTGATGTTTTTGATGAGACCAATCTCAACCGACAGTTACTGTCAAACATAGATAATATAGGGACATCCAAAGCCCTTGCGGCTAAGGAGCACGTTCAGAAGGTAAACCCCGATATTCATGTTGAGCCATTACAAGTATTTCTAGATGAGCGTAACGCCGAGGAGGTAACAAGGGGCTACGACGTAGTTTGCGACGCCCTTGATAATGTGTCATCTCGAATTTTACTACAGAAACAAGCTGAGAAGAATGGAAATCCAATGGTGTATGGTGCCATTGCAGGATGGTACGGACAGGTTACCACCATTTTTCCTGGCGACAAAGTTTTGGAAGGTTTATACCGTGGAGGTCGAAACAAAGGGGTTGAGCAAGATTTGGGCAACCCATCTTTCATCCCTGCACTTGTTGCATCAATTCAGGTTGCCGAAGTATTAAAAATCCTCACGGGCAAAGGCACCCCTCTTCGAAATCGCCTGTTAATTATAAATACCCTTGAGCAAGAGTATGAGATTTTTGATCTTGGGATAGATAATGCATAGTGAGCTCATTGAAGGTGTTTGCTATAGAATCCTAAATTTCTCTTATACTATCTTATCTTGTAATGAATAATGTTGTAACTTACTAGGAGTAAGATTAAAGAGCTAGTTTGGATTTTTTAATTCAAACAATACTAAAACCTGAACCATGAAGATAAAAAGAAATTTTCTAGCGGTTGGCTATTGGGAAAACTCACAACTAGGATTTATTCCAAGAGCAGTATTCATGGTTTTTTCCTCATAGTAATCACAGCATTCTCTTCCCACTCTTTTATAGGACAAGAAACATGGAAATCCCTTTGGTGATCTGGCAGAACTACCAAGACAGGTATTGTTTCTGCAAAAACTGTCTCGCAGGTTGAGGCTATTGTTGATGTTTTTATGCAGGCCAATGCGCTTAATCCGCCCAATGGCATGAGCATTGAACCTACGGCTGCATATTTAAAAAGATTGGATTTTGCAAAAGGTGAACTTTCCCCGAGCCAATTGAACTGAGAGTTAATTTCAGAATGCCACCAACCAGTAGAGGCTATGCTGAAAGGGTTAATGTGTGGATAAATGAGCCATTCAATCTACTAGGTGATCCAATTTTTAAGGATAATCAGGGGTATATGTACCTCTAACCAACAACTGTAGGCAAGAAGGCAGGTGAAACCGTTTACTCACGAAGTGCCCATCCCGCAGGATACATCGAGGAGTACCCATGCAATAGCATGTTTCCCCTTTGGGGAACAGATCAGGACCCATTCCTCCGCTCGATTGTGCGTCCAACCTTTGGACTTAAGAAAAATACTTTAACCCGACTTTTCACATACAACAACAAGCCATTCTGGAAACCCTTTACTCAAGATCGGTGGATAATAGCATTAATACAATCGGCTAAGCAAGAGGTTGAAATTAATCGTGCAAGCCTACACCTTGGCGAAGAATCGCAATTTACAGAGCAACAAATTAAGCAAGCAAGCGATTACTTAAAACGGCTCAAAGGTTTACGGGAGAGGCATGCAGTAAAAATAAAGAATACTAATGATATTTACAATTTAATGAAGCATCTTACCCCTGACGAGGCCGAAAAGTTTTACAATGAAAACATTGCTACCCTAAATGAACAGCTGGAAGAGGCTTTGGTTGAGGCTGCCGGGCAGCTCCCTGTTATTGAAGAGTATGAAAGAAAGTTAAAGCAGGCTTTGCTTACAAGAGGAGATGTTTTCAGCAAGGTTTCAAATGCAATAGAAAACGAAAGTTGGGATGAAATTCAAGAGCAAGGAAAAGAATGGAACCTTACCAATCTGCTTCAACTTGCTTCTGCTGGAAGAGTAATTAAGGGGCTTGAGCAAGAGTTGAAAGGACTATCGGTTGCTGAGCGAAACGCCCCTGCATACGGGTTTGAGATGCCCCCGCATCACCCCCTTGATCCTCACAGGCAGGTGGTAGCCATGCCCTTTGAGGCAAAACGACCCACAGGTTTGGTTAGCCCAAGTACAAAGAATGCAAGGCAGATTGTTTGTATCGACCCCGATTTTTTTAGGCTTTATGATGATGGGCAAACCATAAGGATTCTAGCGGTTGAGTGGCAGGGGCGCCACGAATTGCGCTACGATCAGGCTTCTAAAAATCTACTTGACGAGATATGGAAAACCCTGAATTGGAGAAAACTAAGTGGTTTTGTGAAGTAATCGGCTTTTAAGCAATTCCATTCCTTCAGAAATTTTCTTAAACATTCCCCATATAAACATGCTTTAGATGCTGGGATGCAATTGCCTTAAACCCCTGCAAGGTTTTTAATGGTGTGGGTACAACGCTTAACTGGTAGGCTGGAAAGTACCTGTTAATATGGAGCGGAATATGATTACCAAGTTCATTTTTAATCCATTTCACCATTTCCGTGAAATCAACTTCGTTGTCATTTAGCCCTGGAATGACCAGATATGTAATCTCCAGATGCTTACCCCTTTTTGCAATAGTTTTCAGTGTTTCTAACACGGGATTTAGGCTGCCCCCGGTGTGCTTTTTATAAAACTCATTAGAGAACGCTTTTAGGTCGATATTAAAAGCATCGATATACTCCAATAGCA
>JBKHAH010000023.1:0-39265 GCA_046542995.1 Bacteroidales bacterium | reverse complement strand
GGATGAAATTGTACTGCACAAATATCTAACTCTTTATGGCTTAACGCCATGATTATGCCATCATTATCTGTCGCTTCAATTTTCAAGCATTCAGGTAAGTTTTTGATAGAAACAGCCCAGGAATGGTAACGACCAACCTCAATTTTATTTGGTAAACCTCTAAATATGTAGTGCTTTGGTGCATTAATATTAATTGGCGTTGCCACGCCGTGGTAAACGGTATCTAAGTTCACTAGCTTGCCTCCATAAACCTCAGCAATCGCTTGTTGTCCTAAGCAAATTCCAAGTATTCGCTTGGTGCTTTTATACCTTTCTATTATTGGGATAAGTGGTCCTGATTCTCTTGGTAAACCTGGTCCTGGCGATAAGATAATACCATTGTATTTCTCAATATCCTCAATGGCTATTCTGTCATTCCTAAAAACATCAACTTGAACACCATTAAATGCTTGTACATAATGGTAGAGGTTGTAGGTAAAAGAGTCGTAGTTATCAAGAAGCAGGATTTTTTGCATTTCCAGCTATGCTAAAATAGGAGCGAAAGGCAGGTTAGACCGCCATCCATCTTTCTAAATTCCGACATCTCAACCTCTATAACGTTGTACCCCAAGCTAACAATCTGCTTCTTTGATTCTGGGAATCCCTTGGGGATTAACAGATTATTGTTTATCCGAAGACAGTTTGCAGAGTATGATTCATCTTCACTGAGTATAATAACATTTGATGATGGGAATTTATTTGACAGCTCTTCAACCGCAATGAAATTGTTATTGCCAAGGTAGGCAACCCCCGTTTTTAGGTGTAGTAAATTTTTAACTGGTACCTGCGACGATGTGTAGCCAAACTCCGAAAGATAATTCGATAGCTGCTTGGCGCCCTCCTGGGTTGTTCTTTTTGTTATGCCTATGTAAAAGTGATTATCTACCTGCATAATATCGCCGCCATCAAGATTCCCAGGTGCCTTTATATTTTCAATCTTTTTGTAAGTTGAGAGTATCTCCGATATTTTTTTCTCTTCGCCTAATCTTGCGGGGTCGCCTGGCCTTGTTATTATGGCAACCTCTTTTGTAACAACAGCAGTATCTTCCACAAAGCAGCCATCTGGAAATCTTTCATCGGCTTCAAGTACTATAACTTCTACACCACTTTCCCTTAATGCTTCGCAGTATAGGTTGTGCTGTTCAAGCGCTTTTTGGTATATCGGTTTACCTAGGTTTGATGTGGTTATTCCGTTGGCAAAATTTTTCCCCGGCTGTCTTACTATTGCTTTGGTGTACTTATGCATTCTCTATGAATTTTTGATGGTTTTAATTGCTTGGCTAGGATTATCTGCTTTAAAAACTGCATTCCCGGCAACAAGAACATTGGCTCCTGCGTTATAAAGTTCCCCGGCATTATGTGTGCCCACGCCTCCATCAACCTCTATAATGGTGTTACATCCTTTCCTTTCAATCATCTCGCGTAGTCGCTTCACCCTGGGAATGGTATTTGTTATAAATTTTTGTCCGCCAAATCCTGGGTTTACGCTCATTACTAGAACTAGATCTGCTTCGGGTAAAATATCTTCGAGAAACTCAACCGGAGTGTGTGGGTTTAGAGAAACTCCAGCTTTCATACCCAGTGCTTTAATTTGCGTTAGGGTTCTGTGTAGGTGGGTACAGGCCTCCCAGTGAACAGTAAGTATGTTTGCGCCGGCATCCTTGAATTTTTCCAGATATCGGTCAGGCTCTACAATCATAAGATGAACGTCCAGCGGCTTTTCAGCCAGCTTATTGATATGCTCAACAATAGGAAAGCCGTATGAAATATTGGGGACAAAAACACCATCCATAATATCAAGGTGAAACCAGTCGGCTTGGCTCTGGTTAACCATGTTAATATCTTTTGCCAGATTATTAAAATCAGCTGAAAGTAGTGAAGGGGCAACGTATCGTATCATGTTTTTAGAATTTTAGGCAAAGTTAGAAAAATAAGCAGTATAATAATTAACAATCTCTTAGTAGGTTTCAACAGGGTTTGGTTATTGCACAACTAGTAAGTTAAATGCCTGTCTTTTATTCTTTTTATTGTTTTTAATTGGATGTTCTTTTGCTTAACAATTAGAACTATATTTAATATTTGTTAAGTTAAATAATGTGCAGTAAATCAAAAACATAATGTTAGTGGTAGCTATGTATATTCAAATATTGATTTACAGATTGTTTGCTGCAATTATTCTTTTAGTAATTTTGTGTCAAGCTAAATAATTATATTTTAAAGAAATGGAAGAGAGAGTTGTAAAGCAGTACGAATTTCTGGAGAACTTTGAACTCTGGCTGCAAAGTTTAGGATTAAATCCAGAAATGGCAGAGTTTTCAAAGGTAGCAATATCATTATTTGCAATAGTATTACTATCAGTTATTGCTAATTTTATTGCAAAAAGGATTATTGTTACGGGTTTAACCAGTATCTCTAAGAAGACAGAAACCAGCTGGGACGATTTCCTTGTTAAACGAAAGGTTTTTCATAAGCTGTCGCATCTGGCACCGGCACTCGTTATACAGTACACCATTGGTATTGTTTTATACGATTATAGCCCTGGGCTTACTTTAGCAATTGAGAAATTAACTTACATATACATTGTAGCAGCGTGGGTGTTTGTTATTAACTCCTTATTAAATGCCCTTCAAGATATGTACAATACTCTGGCCGTATCCAGAAACAGACCAATAAAAGGTTATGTTCAGCTGGTTAAAATACTGATTTTTGTTCTTGGGGCTATTATCGTTATCTCCATTTTAATCAACAAGAATCCTATGAACTTGCTGGTTGGTATGGGTGCCTCGGCTGCCATCCTCATGCTGGTTTTTAAGGATACAATACTTGGTCTGGTTGCATCGGTACAGGTGTCGGCAAATAATATGGTAAAGCCGGGCGATTGGATAGAGATGCCTAGCCGTGGAGCCGATGGTCCCGTGCTGGAGATTACGCTTAATACCGTTAAGGTTCAGAATTGGGACAAAACCATAAGTACTTTTCCTACTTATGCCTTAGTGTCAGAGAGTTTTACCAACTGGAAAGGAATGGAGGAAGGTGCAGATGGACGTAGAATAATGCGGTCGGTATTTATTGATATGCGAAGCGTTAAGTTTTGCACCCCCGAGATGCTCGAAAGGTTTAAGAAAATACATATCGTTAAGGATTATATTGAGCAGCGTGCTAAGGAGATTGAAGAGTATAACGAGAAAATGGGGTTTGATACAACCATGCCCGTAAACGGCAGACGAATGACAAATCTGGGTGTATTTAGAAACTATCTTGAATCTTACCTAAAGAACAACCCTAAGATTAATACCAATACAATTTATATGGTTCGTCATCTTCAGCCTACTGAGCGGGGAATACCCATCCAGATATATTGCTTTTCAATAGAAAAATCGTGGGTACAGTACGAGGGTGTGCAGGCCGACGTGTTTGACCATGTTCTTGCTATTGTTTCGCACTTTGACCTTAAGATTTTCCAGAATCCATCCGGTGATGATTTTCAGAAACTATTCACTTAATACCAATTTAACTTAACCTAACCACAAAAAAAACCATGTGTCGGAAGAATTGCCTTTTTAACAAATGCTTAAAAAGTTGTGCTCTAATTGCAATCATCTTATCATCCTTTGCAGGGAAGCAGGCTAAAGCACAGCCAAAAGATTACTATAAGCCCAGCCCGCTTATTATATCATCGCACAGGCAGCCAAAGGAGCTATTATTAACTGTGGGGTACGATAGAGGCTTAGATTTTGGTGCCTCCGTATCGTTACCGTTCAATTTTATAGTTTATGCCAAGGGTAACTTGAATACGTTTTCGCATTCGCGCGATGAGCCACTAGAGCCAAGGTACACTATTAATAAGAACGATTATTCATGGCTTTCAGGAGTTGGGTATTTTGGCCACCGGAGATATAAGTTCTTTAATGTTATAGAGATGTACTCGGGGATAGGTAATACCAAAATCGATAATTTTCGTCGGTATTCCACAAGTTTATCAGAAGATAATGATAGGTTTACAAAAGCCAACTATCGCACAGCATTTGGTCAGATAAATGCTATTGCCGCATTTAAAACTGTAGAGTTAGGTGTTGCAGCCAAAGTGTCGTATAATCTTTACAAAGATTTTGAGTATTATATTGGAACCCCCGCTATTACCAATAGGAATACAGACGATTTCGCTTTTGTCAATTTTGAGCCGGCTTTAAGTTTGTCGTATCTTCTATTAAATTTTAAGGGTAATCTCCAGCTAGGGGTATCTGTTCCACTATTTAGCCATGAGGCTGAAATTGTAGAGTTACCCAGAGAGGCTATTTCAACAGAGAATTACGAGGATTTTTACTTCTTCTGGAGATTAAGCTTGCAATATCTTAAGCAGTTTGATAAGAGGTACAGGTAAATCATGAATTTTAAATTCTTAGCCTTTAATAATTACATGGTAATACTATGAATAACAAGAAAGTATCACTAGTCCTAGCTAGCGGAGGTGCTCGCGGATTAGCACACATTGGCGTGATAGATGAGTTGGTTAATCGTAAGTTCACAATTCATTCTATTGCTGGGAGTTCAATGGGGGCAATTGTTGGTGGCATGTATGCAGCAGGCACTTTAGAAGATTATAAGAAGTGGGTGCTAAAACTCAAAAAGTTTGATGTGCTGAGCCTAATGGATTTTACTTTGGGTGCGAATGGGATAATGAAGGGCGAGAAAATTTTTAATGAAATGAAAAGGGAGGGTTTTATACCTGATATTAAAATAGAAAACCTTGAGGTGCCTCTGGCAATTGTAGCTTCAGATATTGTAAATAATAAGGAGATAGTATTCAGGAAGGGGAGCCTTTACAATGCGTTGCGGGCATCAATCTCTATCCCTAATGTTTTCACTCCTGTTGAGGTGGACGATGGGCTGCTGGTTGATGGCGGAGTACTTAACCCATTGCCTCTTAACTTGGTGGATAGAGATAATGGCGATCTGCTTGTTGCTGTTGATATTAACGCTTTAATTCCTTACTCCTCGGGCAGAGAGAAAGATAAAACTGAAAAAGAAGGTGATAATGATAATAAATCAACATTTGAGCAGCTAAAGGCAAGGTGGTTCGAACTTTTTGAAGGGGATGAGAAGAAGAAATTATCTAAAGCCAATAAATTGGGTTATATGGATATGTTCACCAGAACCTATCAGGTAATGCAGAATAAGATTACTCAATGCTCATTAGAAAACATACCCCCTGATGTTCTCGTTAAAATTTCCAAGGATGCTTGTGGTACGTTTGAGTTCTATAGAGCCAAAGAGATGATTGAACTCGGCAGAGAAACTTGTGCAAAGGCGCTTGATAAAGCCAGCCTATAATTCACCTTGCCTTACAACCTCGTACATCATTAGTGCAGCAGCAACCGAAACGTTTAACGAGCCAACCTTACCGTGTATCGGAATGGCAGCAAGCTCATCGGCCATCTTAAGTGCATCTGGCGAGATGCCAACATCCTCCGAGCCCATAACCAGTGCAATGGGTGGTTTTAGGTTTGTCTCTGTGTAGTTGCTGGTTGCTTTCTCAGTGGCTGCCACAACCCTAATTCCTGAGAGTTTTAGGTACGATATTGTTGATTTGAGGCTATTAACTTTACAGATTGGTATATGATGAATTGCTCCAGCCGAGGTTTTAACCGCATCTGAACCAATGCGTGCCGAACCTTTAGCTAAAAAAACTACAGCGTGCGCTCCGGCGCATTCGGCGCTGCGAACAATGGCACCAAAATTACGCACATCGGTTACGCTATCAAGCAGAACGATAAAAGGCTCTTTGCCTTCCTCCCAAATTCTTGCAACCACTTCTTCCAGTGGCTGAAAATCAACTGGCGAAAGGAATGCAACCACACCCTGATGATTACGATTTTTGAATTGACTTAGCCTTTCTGCTGGAACCATTTGGGCATGAATGCCTCTGCTTTTTAGCAGGTCGAAAAGTTCGCGCGCCAAATCACCGCTTAGCCCACGTTTAATCATAATCCTATCAACTTCTTTTCCGGAGCTAATGGCCTCAATTACTGGCCTTATGCCGTATATGGTATCTGTATTTTTTTGGCTCTTCATATTTAGTTGTTTGCTCAGTATTCTGTTTCAATTATTAGGTAGTTGCTACTACCCTTATCCTACCGTCTCCTTTTGATGTGATTTGTCCAATAATAGTAGCCTCAAATTCACTTTGCGAGTTAAACTCTTGGCAATAGTTGTTGGCCATACTTTTGGGAATGGCAATTAGCAACCCGCCCGATGTTTGCGCATCGGATATCAGCAGTTTCTGCGTTTGCGATAATCCCTCAAAATCGACCTTACTTTCCATAAACGATAAGTTTTTATGCGTACCACCAGGGATTACACCCGCCGAGGCAAGGTTCTTGGCCTCATCAATAAAAGGGACTTTTTTAAAGTCGATAGTAGCACAAACGCCTGATGCTGATGTCATTTCGTGTAGGTGCCCCAGCAGCCCAAATCCGGTAACATCGGTACAGGCATTTACTTTATGGTTTGCAAAAAGTTCAGCAGCCCGTTTGTTTAGGGTGCTCATAAGTTTTATCATAAATTTGGCAACATCTTCAGTTGCTACTCCACGCTTAACCGCAGTTGAAAGGATTCCAGTACCAATGGGTTTGGTTAGGATTAGCGCATCGCCGGGTTGTGCACCCTTGTTTGAAACTACTTTTTTGGGGTGAACAGTCCCGCTTGCAACCATACCGTATTTTGGCTCCGGATCCTCAATGGTATGCCCTCCAAGTATGGGTATTCCCGCTTCATTAGCTTTGCTTTGCGCCCCTAAAAGAATCTGTTCCAGAACCGAAAGGGGAAGGGTCTTCTCAGGGAATCCTACAATATTTAGTGCAAAAATTGGTGTGGCTCCCATGGCATAAATATCACTTAGGGCATTGGCTGCAGCAATGGCTCCAAAGTCGAAAGGGTTATCAACAATAGGGGTAAAAAAATCGAGGGTTTGTACAAGCGCAATATCATCGCTTAGCTGGTAAACGGCTGCATCGTCGGAGTTCTCAGTACCAATTAGCACATTCTTGTTGGTTAGAACGGTAAGCTTTTTGAGCACCTCTTCAAGTTTTTGAGGTTCAATTTTGCATGCGCAGCCAAGCCCGTGGGTGTACTGGGTAAGTTTAATCTCTTCGGAACTTTTAGCTATTGCACCTGAGTCATCATTGCTGGGCATTAAGCTCTTTACGGTTTCAGCAATCTCCTTCGATGCTTGTTCAATTTCATTTAGGTTTGTTTGTCGCCCAGTTGAAAAGCGAACCGTTCCCATGGCGTAATCCATAGGTACGCTCATGGCTCTAAGCACATCGGAAATATCAATGCTTTCGGCATGGCAAGCAGCACCTGCAGATGCAGCAACGCCGCTCAGCCGGCTTACCAGCGTATTGGCTTCAACCTTTCGGAAGCTAACGCTTAGTGTATTGGGTAGAACCTTCTCTGGATGGCCATTCCTGCGGATATCAGCAATGGAAGTTTGAAAATTCTTCCATAGCAGGTCTCTCGTCTGGGCAAAATGCTTCTGGTTCTTTTCAAGGTCTCTTTTACAAATTTCTGCAGCTTTGCCCAACCCTACAATTTCCAGAACATTCTCTGTGCCTGCTCTTAGGTTCTGCTCATGGTTTGCCCCATGCATCAGCTTTTCAAGGGTAACACCATTCTTCACATAAAGAGCGCCAATACCCTTTGGTGCGTAGAGCTTATGCCCTGCAATGCTTAAAAGGTGTGCCCCCATTAGTTTAACATCAACCTGAATTTTTCCAATGGACTGTGCAGCATCGCAGTGAAAGATAATGCCGTGCTCCTTGGCAATTCTGCCTATATCGTTAACGGGCTGAATGCTCCCCACCTCGTTGTTGGCATGCATTATGCTGATAAGAATTGTATCGTTCCTTATAGCATTTCTCAATTCATCAAGTCGAATTATTCCATGCTCATCAACGGGTAGATATGTTACTTCAAAATCTTGCTTTTCAAGGTATTTGCAAACCTCAATAACCGCAGGGTGCTCTATGGATGAGGTTATAATGTGTTTACCTTTCTGTTTTTGGGATAAGGCTATGCCTTTAATGGCGTAGTTGTTTGACTCAGTTCCACCGCTTGTAAAAATAATTTCTGAAGGGTCGCAGTTTATTAGTTCGGCTACTTGTTGTCTCGACCTTTCCACAGCCATCTTGGTTTTACTGCCATAAGAATGGGTGCTTGATGGGTTCCCAAAATATTCTTCAAGGTAGGGTTTCATTGCCTCTGCAACCTCCTTGTCAATTGGGGTGGTTGCGTTATAGTCAAGATAAATTGGGTTCATACACTATAATTATTTACTGGCAAACAATTTAATTAGCTCACTTGCTGTGTAAGCAGGGTTATCATGGTCAAAGTTAACCTCTTTTATTGCGTTAGGGTTCCTTTTTTGTAAACCTTTAAGGTATGCTTTGTCGTAATACGTGAGGGCAATGTCTGCTGTTGTGGCGTAATCGTTATTATCTAGTGCACTAATGGCTTGCTTTGCTGCCAGCCCCCCCAGCTTTTCGTGGATACGTTCTATTGCGCATTTTAATTCCTCTTTATCAAGAGGAGCATATTCTTTTACTAACCGCTTAACACGCTCCGATTTTGGTATGTTTACACGAATTACTTTTGCCTCCCGCATCTTTCTGTAGAGGGTATCAGGCACTCCATTATGACCAATGGTAATGCTTTCATCCTCAATCCAAATACGCTTTGTCATATCCAATTTATTCCATTGGTAAGCAAGGTCATTCTCAAACTGCTCATTTGTAGGTTGTCTGTTTTGCCCTATTCCACCAAAGGCAGAACCTCTGTGGTTTGCTAATCCTTCTAAATCAATAACCTGCTCTCCCTGATCCATAAGTTGTATAAGGATATCCGTTTTACCGCTACCTGTATATCCGCTTAAAACGATAAGATTCTCAGTTAGCGAGAATTGTTCTCTTATGTACTTTCGGTAGGCATTATATCCTCCTTCAAGAACTTGAACTATTAGTCCTGAAGTTTCAAAAAGCCATGCCATGCTCTCTGATCGCATGCCACCGCGCCAGCAATGAATCATCAGGCGTTTGTTTGGAGCAATTTTTTTTCCGATTTTCACAAAATCGGAAAGTTTAGGACCAACTAGTTCTAACCCAAGTTCTAATGCGTTTTCGCGTCCTGACTTTTTGTACCTTGTACCAACCTGCTCACGCTCCTTGTTGCTGAAAAGTGGAATGTTTATGGCATTGGGTATGTGTCCTTTCTCAAATTCGGCTGGTGAACGAACATCAACAATTGGTGTATTATCGATATTTTTGATTAGGGTATGGGCATCAATTTTTTCTGACATGGCTTAGTTTATTCTTTCCGAAAGTAAATCCTTTTCGTATGCCAACTGCTCCCATTTGTGCATGGCCTTTTTAAGCTTATTCTTATGCTGTTGGTACTGGCTAAAAAAATCGTCGTTAATATTTTCTTTATTTTCCTGGGGATTACTGAGGATGGAGTCCATCTTCTCAATTTCTAGCTCCAGGCTAGTAATCTCATTCTCTACTTTATCCAGCTGTGAGGCTACTTTTCTTAAAACCTTTTCATGCTCCTTCCTATCGAGCCACTGTTTTTTTTGTTTTGAATCGCCGTTGCTACTCTTCTCTTCCTTTAGTTCGGCTTTCTTGATTTCCAACTCCTTTAAATTCTCTAGCTTTCGCTTGTTAAGGAATTCGTAGATACCTCCCAGATGCTCCTTCACCTGCCCATCGCGAAACTCGTAAGTTTTCGTTACCAGGCCATTTAAAAATTCTCTGTCGTGCGATACAACAATAACGGTACCCTTAAAACTATTAAGGGCATTTTTCAGTATATCCTTCGAGCGCATATCCAGATGGTTGGTTGGCTCATCCAGCACCAGTAGGTTGTAGGGCTGAAGCATTAGTTTAACCATGGCAAGCCTGTTACGTTCGCCACCCGATAGTACGGAAACTTTCTTATCCACATCTTCGCCTCTAAAGAGGAAGCTACCCAGAATATCCCGAATCTTTGTTCGGATATCGCCAACAGCAACCCTGTCAATGGTGTCGAGTACTGTGAGGTTTGGGTTCATTAGCTCATCCTGATTCTGAGCAAAGTAGCCTATGCTCACATTATGCCCAATTTTCAGGTTCCCTTCATGCTCAAGTTCTCCAATAACTATACGACTTAGAGTGGTTTTTCCTTCGCCGTTTCTTCCCACAAAGGCAACCTTCTCTCCGCGCATAATGTCGAATGTTGCATCGCTAAATACTTGATGGTTACCAAAACGTTTACCTACCTCATCAACCTTAACAACCAAATCGCCCGAGCGGGGCGCATCGGGGAAACGAATGTTAATTTTGGTTGTGTCCTCATCATCTATCTCTACCACATCCATTTTCTCCAGCTGCTTTATGCGCGATTGCACCTGGTTGGCTTTGGTTGCTTTGTATCGGAAACGCTCTATAAAATCCTTGGTCTCATCAATTTGCTTTTGCTGATTTTTGTAGGTTGCCATTTGTTGTTCACGCCGCTCCTTGCGAAGTTCCACATATTTTGAGTAGGGAACCTTGTAGTCGTGTGCCTTACCAAGCGACAGTTCAATGGTTCGCTCAGTTATATTATCGAGAAAAGCACGGTCGTGTGATATGAGCATTACTGCTCCGGGAAAAGTTTTCAGGTATTCCTCAAGCCATTGAATTGATTCAATATCCAGATGGTTTGTGGGCTCATCAAGCAGAAGGATGTTGGGTTGGCGAAGCAGAATTTTTGCCAGCTCAATACGCATCCGCCATCCTCCGCTAAATTCAGCCGTTGGACGAGTAAAATCACTTCGTTTAAAACCAAGTCCCTGTAGGGTTACCTCTGCTGTGGCCTCTAGGGTTTCACCTCCCATTAATGCAAATCGCTCACTTTTTTCGGTTAGCTCGTTAATTAAATTTGCGTAGGAGTCCGACTCGTAATCGGTTCGTTGCTCAAGCAGCTTGGTTATTTTCTCAATCTCTTTAGCCAATACAAGCGTTTCGCTAAAAGCAAGCATGGTTTCTTGCATAACCGTGCGCGTATTGGCAACATCCATTTGCTGGGGAAGATACCCAATGGTAACATCGCGCGGTATGCTGATATCGCCACCCGAGGGCTGCATCTCTCCTACAATTAATCGTAGAATAGTAGTTTTACCTGCCCCATTTTTACCAACAAGGCCAACCCTCTCGCGCGGTGATACAAGGAAACTTATATCTCGAAAAAGGTCAAAACCACCAAAAGAAACCGTTACGTTATTAAGTGAAATCATATATATAGTTTAGCGGAGCAAAATTAGGAAATATCGCGTAAACAGCAATAATATTAATTTTTAGAAGTTTACGGCATATCCTATTGGATTTTCCAAATACAGGGTTTTGCTGTATATTTAAAAAAAAAATAATGTACAAAGAGATAAGCGAATTTCTAAACTCCAAAACAGTTGCAATTGTAGGAGTATCAAGAAAAAAGGAGTCATTCAGCAGGAATCTGCTTGATGCTTTCATTACTAGAGGATTCAAGGTTTTTCCAGTTAATCCAAAGGATAATGAAATAGCTGGATTAAAAGCATACCCCTCAATATTGCAACTACCAGATAATGTAGATGCTGTTTACATTATTAAGCGCAAGGATATCGCTATTAGTTTGGCTAGAGAGGCTGCAAACAAGGGGATTAAGAAGATTTGGATTCATGTAAAATGCGACTCTCCCGAAATTCACGAACTGAGCAAAGAGTATGGAGTATCAATTATTGCCGGAGAATGTTTCTTTATGTGGGCAGAGCCTGTTAAGGGGGTGCATGCCTTTCATCGTTTTTTAAGAAGGCTTTTTGATTCCTCAATGAGATAAATGAATTTATGTACCAGTATTTTATTTATGAATTGCTTTAAAGCAGATTTATCCTATCTGTGTTTTTTATATTTTTGGGTTTCTAAAAAAAATAATCGTTATGAAGAATAAGACAGCTTTAGTTACAGGCGCAACATCAGGTATTGGTGAAGCAACAGCCTACCTATTGGCAAAAAATGGGTATAGGGTAATTATTACAGGCAGGAGACAAGAAAAGTTAGATGGATTAAAAAAAGATATTAAATCAAAATTTCAACAGGATGTTCTTACTCTCTGTTTCGATATTCGTTTGCAAGAGAAAGTTGTAGAAGCAATAAATAGCATACCTGAGGAGTGGGAACATGTAGATGTGCTTGTTAATAATGCAGGTTTAGCGGCAGGTTTAAACCCAGTACAGGAAGGTAACTTGAGCGATTGGGAGCAGATGATAGATACCAACGTTAAAGGTTTGCTTTATATCACACGAATTATCTCCAATAAGATGATTAAGCAGGGTAATGGCCACATTGTTAATATTGGCTCTACAGCAGGGTTGCAGGTTTATGAGAACGGAAATGTTTACTGTGCTACAAAGCACGCAGTTCATGCTCTATCGCAAGCAATGCGGATTGATTTGTTAAAGCATGGTATCAGGGTAACCGAGGTACGCCCTGGTTTAGCAGAAACAGAATTTTCTGTGGTACGCTTTAAAGGCGATGAGGAGAGCGCTAAGAAACCCTACGTGGGCATTGTACCCTTATCGGGTCAGGATGTTGCCGATGCTGTTCTCTATGCTATTACTCGTCCTGCCCATGTTAACATAAACGATTTGGAGATAACCCCTACGGCTCAGGCAAATACATTCTACGTGTTTAGAAGTGAATAACTAATTTTTTTTAATTATATGACGTATAACCACCTAAAAGTAAGGGAATTTACAGCCAGTCTTTTTGTTGCCATGGGATGCCCACCAGGTGATGCGGAGGTAATTGCTGATGTTTTGATTGCAGCGGAACTACGAGGTATTCCATCGCATGGGCTAATGAGGGTGAAAGATTACTACCTGATGGTCAAATCTGGAAGGATTAATGTCACTCCAGTAATTACTAAGGAGCACGAAACTCCATCTACTGCAACAATAAATGGAGATAATTCTTTTGGTCCGGTAGCAGCTAAAGAATCCATGAAAATTGCCATAGAGAAGGCAAAAACTGCAGGTACTGGCTGGGTGGCTTCGAATAATAGTAACCATTATGGTATAGCAGGTTACTATGCCATGATGGCTCTTGATTCCGATATGATAGGCATCTCGTTAACCAATGCAAACCCCTTGGTTGCTCCAACAAACAGCATTTCACGGATGCTTGGTACTAACCCAATTGCAGTTGCAATACCAACCCAAAATCACCCTCCCTTTGTAGCCGATTTTGCTACAGCACCGGTGGCAAGAGGGAAACTGGCATTGAAATCACGGGCAGGACAGAGCGTTCCTTTCGGGTTAGTTCAGGATAAGGTAGGTGCTCCATCCAATAGCCCAGGCGAGCTCGAACGGGGAGGTGCCATACTTACATTAGGTGGCGATATTGACCACGGTGGTCATAAGGGCTACTGCATGAGCGCATTGGTTGATATTTTTTCATCGGTACTCTCTGGAGCAAATTTTGGTCCGTTTGTCCCTCCTCAGGTTGCCTATCTACCTTTGCTTAACGATTCTGTTGGTAAAGGGTTGGGGCATTTCTTTGGTGCAATAAGGATTGATGCTTTCAGGCCAGCATCCGACTTTAAAAAATCTATGGATAAGTGGATAGAAACCTTTAAAGAATCAAAGGCGAAGGAAGATGGAAGGGTACTGATACCGGGAGAGCCAGAGAGGGATTATGAGAAGAGATTTATGAAGGAGGGAATATCGTTAATCCCTTCTGTTTATGAAGATATTTGTAACATTGCCTCCGAACTTGGTGTTTCCTCAATATAAAGTTTGGATTATCGTTTTTCATTATCTGTGATTTATTAAAGTCAGTTTGAAACTTATTATTAGCTTATAATGAGTAGTTATATTGTGAATTTATCGCTTTTTTTTCCGTGTATTGTATTACAATTAATAATTTGATGATTAATATCAGCTAAAAACATAACTTAAACCAGTTTAATCATGTTTACTTTTTTCGATTTACAACGTATCTTTACAGAAGTATTTGTTTATATTTTTTTTAGGCAATAAGGTTGGAACATTTTTTGAAGGATTAGTGTTTAAGTATTTGAGGTCAAATTTTTTATTTTAATGATTATGAAAACAAAAAGAATGGTTTTGTTTGCTATATGCTTGGTTGCTAGCATAGTTATGGCTTCATGTCATAGTAACATTCCTTGTCCTGTTTATGCTCAGGGCGAAGAGGTAGAAGAAAATATTACATCAGATTAACTGTCGCATTATTTTTTTTTTTATCTTGCCAACAGATTAAAAAAGTTAGTTGGATGAGAATAAAAAGTAAATTGTTGGTGGTTTTGGCTGTTTTAGCAGTTGCTGTTATGGTTCTGGGGTCTTGCTCAAAAAAAGCATGCCCAGCCTATAGCACAAGTAACGAAGTAGAGAAACATCAGAACAGCTAACAAAAAGTTAACTTCCTTTTTATCATTACTTTCTCTGCCCTATGGGTTATTGAGAAGGTTTTTTTTTGTGTAAAATTTGATCTCACCCTATACTTAAATATTATCGTTTAATATCTATCAACTCGCCCCAAAATCTTAAGGGTTCACCTCACAATTCAGCATGCTTGATCGGGTACATTTTAGTTTTTTTGGCAAATTATTACGTTATTCGTATTTTGTGCACTGTTAATAAAAAACATACATGATGGAAACTAATAAAGAACTTCGCGATGCTTCGGTAATTGCATTAAAAGATTGCATGGGGCTTAAAAAAGATGAAACCCTTCTGGTAATTACCGATGAGATTAAAAGAGAGATTGGACAGGCGCTTCACAAGGCTGGGAAGGAGCAATGTAAAGAATCTATTCTACTTGAGATTAAGGCAAGGGAAATAAATGGGCAGGAGCCACCAGAGGCAGTTGCAAAGCTAATGAAGCTGGTGGATGTTGTTGTGTGCCCCACATCAAAATCACTTACCCATACTGATGCTCGCCGAAATGCAGTGAAGGAAGGTGTTAGGGTTGGTACCATGCCAAATATTACTGTTGATACTATGGCGCGTTGCCTTAGTGCCGATTATGATAAGATTATTAAGCTAACCGATTTTATTGCCGATAAAATGGAGGGGGTTAGTAATATCCGCGTAGTTACAGAGAAAGGAACTGATGTTACCATGCCCGTTAAGGATAGAATGATTATTCGTAGCAAAGGCGTTCTTCGTAATAAGGGCGAAAGCGGTAATCTCCCATCCGGAGAGGTTTTTCTTGCTCCCTGGGAGGATAAAACCAATGGTAAGCTGGTTATTGATGGCTCAATGGCTAGCATTGGTATTATTAAAACCCCAATTGAGGTTGATATTATAAACGGTTACGCAGAAAATATTACAGGTGGAGAGGAAGCCAAAAGGCTGGTTGAGATTCTTGATAAATCTGGTCGTGATGCCCGTGCGGTGGCAGAGTTCGGAATAGGAACAAATTACAAGGCGAAGCTCACCGGCCTTATTCTTGAGGACGAGAAGGTGTTTGGTACCATCCACATTGCCTTTGGCAATAATATTACCATGGGCGGTAGAATATCAGTTAGCAGTCACCTTGATGGATTGGTAACCGAACCCGATGTTTATTTCGATGATGAGCTTATTATGAAGAAAGGCAAAATGGTTGGGTTCGAGATGTAGCCATGGCTGTTTAAACCATTACACTCTAGTCAATCTAAAGAGTAAATAGTTATATGCTACTTCATACTTGCTTAAAAGACATTAAATTAGTTTTAGCATCAAAATCGCCCCGGAGGCAACACCTACTCGCAGAGCTGTGTGTTCCCTTCGAGGTGCGTTTAAATGGGGAAGTGGATGAATCGTACCCATCAAATTTATTGCACATAGAAATACCCGTTTACCTTGCACGAAAAAAGGCAGAGCCTTTAAAAAAAACGCTTGCAGGTAACGAGGTGCTAATTACTTCTGATACCATTGTGTGGTGCGATGGCGAGGTTCTGGGAAAACCTACCGATAGGAACGATGCCATTGCAATGCTAAAAGAACTTTCCGGAAAAAGGCACGATGTCATTACGGGGGTATCCATATTATTCAATGGCATTGAGCATAGCTTTTCAGCAACAACTCAGGTTTTTTTTAAAGAGCTAACCCACGAAGAAATTATTTACTACGTTGATAAGTATAAACCCTACGATAAGGCTGGTGCCTATGGTATTCAGGAGTGGATTGGTTATATTGGTGTTGAACGAATACATGGGTCGTACTTTAATGTTATGGGGCTCCCCGTGCAGAAACTTTACACAGAGCTGATAAAGTTTTTAGAAAAAATTGGTAAAACCTAGCAACAACCCTTCAATCAAAAATTCAATCAATCATTCATTCAATCACTCAAATACCCATGAGAAAACTAACAATTCTTTTTACGGCAATCTTCATCCTATCCACCCCAAATCTTAATGCTGATGAGGGCATGTGGATTCCGCTGCTTATTGAGAAATATAATATCTCCGACATGCAGAGTAAGGGCTTAAGGTTAACTGCCGAGGATATTTACAGCATTAATCAGCCAAGCATTAAGGATGCCATAGTTATTTTTGGAAGGGGATGTACCGGTGAGGTTATCTCTCCCGATGGTTTATTAATAACCAATCACCATTGCAGCTTTGGCTTGATACAGGGGCACTCCTCGGTTGAAAACGATTACCTGAGTGATGGCTTTTGGGCTATGTCTAAAGATGAGGAGCTCTCAAACCCTAATCTCTCCGTACGGTTTTTAGTTAGAATAGAGGAGGTAACCGATAAGGTTCTTAAGGGGGTTAAGCCAGATATCGACGAGTTAACTCGTGACTCCCTTATCAGGGAAAATTCTAAGGCGATATCGGATTCTGTAGTTAAGGACACCCATTATTCAGCCCGCGTTGCCCCATTATTCTATGGTAACCAGCACTTCGTTTTTGTTTACGAGGAGTTTAAGGATGTTAGGTTGGTTGGTGCCCCACCACAGAGTATTGGTAAGTTTGGTGGCGATACTGACAACTGGATGTGGCCCCGCCATACAGGTGATTTTACTTTATTTCGTATATATGCCGATGAGAACAACAATCCGGCACCCTATTCGCCCGATAATGTGCCCTATAAACCCAAGCACCATCTTCCAATCTCGTTAAAAGGCGTTCAACCAGACGATTTTACCATGGTCTATGGCTACCCTGGCAGTACCCAGCAGTATATCACTTCCGATGCGGTAGAACAGGTGGTTAATGTATCAAACCCATTAAAAATATCGATGCGCGATGTAAGGCTGGATATTATGAAAAACTACATGCGTCAGAACGATACCGTCAGAATACAGTATGCTAGCAAACAGGCAGGAGTTGCTAATGCATGGAAGAAATGGATTGGTGAGCGTAATGGTTTAATTCGTCTGGATGCCATAGCAAAGAAGCAAGCGCTGGAATCAGATTTTGCCAGTTGGGTAAGCCAGTCACCACAACGGGAGCAGGAGTACGGGCATCTTCTAAAAGATTTTGAAGAATTGTACAGTATGCGCGAACCGCTGCTTGTAGCAAGAGACTTAGGTCGTGAGGCTTTTAACGCAGTTGAGATGGTGCGGTTTGCTGGCAGGTTTAGCAGGCTGGTTGATAAGGCCATTAACGATACCGTTGCCGATTTAGAAATGGCCGAAAAGCTAATCTCCACCACAAAAAGTTTTTATAAAGATTATTATCAGCCAATTGATACTGAGATTTTCTCAACCATGATGGATTCATTTACCAGCAGCCTGCCCGATTCCCTTCATCCCCCACTCCTAAAAGAACTATACCATACTGCTAACAATAATTGGCAGGATGTGGCAGATAAACTATACGCCCAATCAATTTTTGCTGATAGCACTAAACTCATTGAAAAACTTTCATCTTTTAATATGGATATTGCCAGGCAGTTGCATGAAGATAGCTTCTTAAAGTTAAACTATCAGTTTGACAGCATCTATTTTGGCAGTGTTGATTTGCCCTACCACTTTATAAATAAGGAGCTGAAAATTTTATACCGTAGCTATATGAGGGCACTTATGGAGATGCAGCCCGATAAGCAGTTCTATCCCGATGCAAACTTTACATTACGCGTAGCCTACGGAAATATTGGAGGATATTCTCCTAGTGATGCTGTTACCTATAAGCACCAAACTACTCTGGATGGCATTGCGGAGAAATCCAAAATGGATGTTTACGATTACAAAGTGCCTGATAAGCTGCTCGACATTATTGAGGCTAAAGATTATGGGCGTTGGGAGGTTAATGGGACTGTGCCTGTTGGCTTCCTTGCATCTAACCATACATCAGGGGGCAACTCTGGCAGCCCGGTTATAAATGCCGATGGGCATTTGGTTGGTGTAAACTTCGACAGGGTTTGGGAAGGAACCATGAGTGATATAATGTTTGACCCGCAAATGTGCCGGAATATCACGCTGGATATTAGGTATGCTTTATTTATTATCGATAAGTTTGCTGGGGCAACTTATTTACTTGATGAAATGACGCTAATTGAATAAATATTGAAGTTTCATCAAACTATTGTAAATAATTGTTAGCCGAATAAATGGCAGAAAACAGACAATAACGAAAAGTTTATCAGTGGAAGCAGGGTAGTTTTTTAAACAGCAACTCTGCTTTTGCTTTTTAATTCGCCAAAAATATTTTTCCTTGCAGGTAAACCCATTTACACATTTTTTGTTACCTTTATGTATAACAATGTTAACCATTTAATAGATTTACAATCATGAACGACATTGACATTGCTCATAAAGCAAAAATGAAGCCTGTTGCAGAAATTGCTCAAGGCATGGGGATTAGTAATGATGACATTATACCCTACGGTAAATATAAGGCAAAACTTCCCCTTAAACTTATCGACAGAAAAAATCTCAATAAGAACAAGCTGGTCTTGGTATCAGCAATATCACCAACCCCTGCGGGTGAAGGTAAAACAACCGTATCCATTGGATTATCGCAGGCGCTTAATAGAATAGGGAAGAGAACCACCGTTGTTCTCCGTGAACCCTCGCTAGGGCCTGTATTTGGTATTAAGGGTGGTGCTACAGGAGGTGGTTACTCACAGGTTGTACCCATGGAGGATATAAACCTGCATTTTACCGGAGATTTCTCAGCAGTAGAGAAAGCGCATAACCTTCTGGCGGCAATTATTGACAACAATATCCAGAGTAAAACAAGGTCGTTGAATATTGACCCAAGAACCGTTCATTGGAAGCGGGTAATGGATATGAATGACCGGTCGCTGCGTAATATTATTGTTGGTTTAGGAGGAACAACATCCGGCATCCCTCGCGAAACAGGATTTGACATAACTGCAGCATCAGAGGTTATGGCAATTCTCTGCCTGGCAGAAGATTTTGTTGATTTAAAGAAGCGCTTGGGGGATATATTTATAGGCTATACATTCGATAAAAAAGCAATTTATGCACGAGACCTTAAGGCTGAGGGAGCCATGGCTGCTCTACTAAAGGATGCTTTCCTGCCAAATCTTGTGCAAACTCTCGAGAATACTCCTGCCATAATTCATGGTGGACCATTCGCTAACATAGCACAGGGTACAAACACGGTTGTTGCAACAAAAATGGGGCTTTCTCTAAGCGAGTATGTTGTAACCGAGGCAGGTTTTGGTTTTGACCTTGGAGCAGAAAAGTTTCTTGATATAAAATGTGAATCATCAGGGTTGTCACCAAGTGCAGTAGTTCTGGTTGCAACCGTTCGTGCTTTGAAATATCACGGAGGGGTACCCGTTAAGGAATTATCTGAGCCAAATCTTGATGCGCTTAAGAATGGTATTGGCAACCTTCAGAAGCATATTGAGAACATGGGACAGTTTGGTATTTGTCCTGTTGTTGCTGTTAACAGATTTACGGCCGATACGCAGGAGGAGGTTGACTTTATTGTAAAAACCGCCGAGGATATGGGAGTACCTGCATCTGTTATTGATGTTTGGGCAAAAGGTGGAGAGGGTGCCATTGAGCTGGCCGAGAAGGTCGCAAAAATTGCGCCCCAGTGTCAATGCGGTCATAAAGCCCTTTACGATTGGGATTGGACACCCGAAAAGAAAATTGAAACCATTGCTAAGAAAATCTATGGGGCCGAGGCGGTTGACTTTACAAAACAAGCAAAAAATGATTTAAAAAAGGTTTACGACCTTAAGCTCGATAAGCTGGCTGTTTGTATGGCTAAAACACAAAAATCACTTTCGGATAACCCGGCGCTCTTAGGTCGCCCTAAGGATTTTGTGGTTACCGTAAGGCAAATTGAGGTTGCTGCTGGTGCTGGATTTATTATCCCAATAACTGGTCAGATTATGCGGATGCCCGGTTTACCTTCCGAGCCTGCATCTGAAAGAATTGATGTGGATAACGATGGAAACATATCAGGTTTGTTTTAGCCTGTAACATATAATTATAAGTGGCGCGCTTGTCGCGTCATTTTTTTTTGGTTCAATATTTGACAATTGTATGCTTTAAACAACAAATTTATTAAATACCTTTGCCTTTTCTAAGACCAATGCAACACCAGAAATTGGCATTAAAAATCAAAATACTATTAATATGAAAATTACAAACAGATTCTTAATCCTGACTATTGCTTTGTTTCTTTCAGCAAGTAGTATCGCGCAAGATATGCGTTTTGGCGTTTTTGCCGACCCACAGCTAACCTGGTTTACATCCGATACGCGCGATTTTAAACCGAACGGTCCTGTTTTTGGGTTTAATACAGGGTTCTCCTTCGATCGGTATTTTGCTGAAAGGTATGCATTTACAACAGGCGCATCAATTACTAATATTGGTGGTAACTTGCTATATACCGATGACAGTTACACTTTGAGTACCCGCGATGAGGAGTATGATATCCCTTCTGAAACAAACCTCCGTATTAAAGGACAGTATGTTAACATACCATTAGGTTTTAAGTTTAAAACCAACCAGATTGGTTACATAACCATATACGCTCAGCTTGGAATTAATGGCTACTTAAAGTTAAAAGGGTTTGCATGGAACGAGGATTTAGGTATTAACCGCGAGGTGGTTAAGGACAAGCATATGAAATTCGGTTTTATTTCCTATATGTTTGGTGGCGGAATAGAGTACTCTTTGGGTGGCCCCTCTGCTTTACAGATTGGTGTTACATTCTCAAACGGAATGACACCTGCTTTTGATGCAGGTCATGGTGTAATCAGCATAGGCAACCTGGCTCTTAGGTTAGGTGTAGTTTTCTAGCGTAATAAATGTAAATATTTAAAAACATGAAAGTTGCTTTAGCTCAGTATAACTTTACTGTAAACCATTTTGAGTATAATAAGCTTAGAATAATTGAGGGGATAGAACGTGCAAAGGAAAGTAATGCAGATTTGGTTGTTTTCTCGGAGCTATCCGTTTGTGGATATCCTCCCCTCGATTTGCTGGACAGGAAAACCTTTGTTGACAGTTGCATTGATGGAGTTAAAGAAATAGCTACACACTGCCAAGGTATTGCCGCAGTGGTTGGAGCCCCATCATACAACCAGAGTCCAGTTGGAAAAATGCTATACAATTCGGCATACTTACTAAATAATGGGGAGATTGAGAGCGTGCATCATAAGGCGCTGCTTCCAACGTATGATATATTTGACGAGTATAGATATTTTGAATCAAATATCGATTTTCATGTTGTTTTGTTAAATGGTAAGCGAATTGCAATTACCGTTTGTGAAGATATGTGGGATAACCAACCGCCCACAGCAGGCGTTTCCCGTAGTAATCTTTATAAGATATCGCCAATGGAAGAGTTGGCTAAGCAAAATCCCGAGTTGGTTATAAATATATCGGCTTCGCCATTCTCTAAAAATAGTTTTAAGCGTCGCTTTGAGGTTTTTCAGGATAAATGCAAGCAGTTTAAGCTACCAGTGGTTCATGTTAATCAGGTGGGAGCCAATACCGATTTAATTTTTGAGGGAAGCTCATTTGCTTTTAATAATGACGGGAAGGCAATTTGTAAACTTAAGGACTTTTCTGAGGATTTTCAGATAGTGGATATTGAAGGGAATGATACTATTGATATACAGCCACAAAAAGATAGCATTGCTCAAATTCATGATGCCTTGGTGATGGGTATCCGCGACTATTTTCATAAGTCGGGACTTACAAAAGCAACCCTTGGACTTTCAGGGGGTATCGATTCGGCTGTTACGCTTGTTCTGGCACAAAAAGCCCTGGGTAGCCAAAATGTAAGGGTATTGCTAATGCCTTCGCAGTATTCCTCTCAACACTCCATTGATGATGCTGTGGCGCTGGCAAAAAATCTTAATGTTCAGTACCATATTGTAAATATTAGCAGCACATTTGATGTGTTAAGAGGGAGTATGAGTGATGTTTTTGGTGATATCCCTGAAGATGTTACCGAAGAGAATATCCAGGCTCGTATAAGGGGGACAATGCTTATGGCGCTATCCAACAAACTTGGGCATTTACTACTCAACACATCGAACAAAAGCGAGGCGGCTGTTGGGTATGGTACCCTTTACGGCGATATGTGCGGAGCAATTAGTGTGCTGGGCGATGTTTACAAATCTGAGGTGTTTGACCTTGCTCGCTATATTAATAAGGACCAGGAAGTAATTCCCGAGAATACTATAAATAAACCTCCATCGGCGGAACTTCGACCCGACCAGAAGGATTCAGATTCCTTACCAGAGTATGAGGTGCTTGATAAAATCCTTTACCATTTTATTGAAGGGCACAAAAGTGCACCTGAGATTGTTGCATTGGGTTTTGAGGAGGCAGTGGTTAACAGGGTTTTGAAACTTGTTAATGCCAGCGAACACAAGCGTATCCAATCGCCACCAATATTAAGGGTATCACCAAAGGCCTTTGGGCATGGACGAAGGATTCCCGTTGTTGCAAAGTTTATTTAATTGGTTAGCAAACAAAACCCATAACTTGCTGTTCGTTTGAAAGGTAAGCAAAATCATTTTTTGCTAATAAAGTTTTTCATTAACTTTGAGAATTCCATCTCTTAAAGGTTTTGAGAGTATTGAATAATCCATCAAGTTTAAGAGGGGGATGCTTTATTATTAAAGACTTAATATCATACCAAATGGCACATCCTACTATAGATATCCAAAGCGCTTTTGAAGGTGTTTGCTCACTATTTCATAACTTAAAATCGCGCGAGAAAGAGCAGCTGCTAAAAAACTTTACTTGTACTTTCTATCGGAAAGGTGAAATTATTTATCGCGATGGCGAGGTACCAATGGGGCTGGTTTGTTTGATTAAAGGTAAGATTAAGATTTTTAAGGAAGGGGTTGGTGGTCGCGACCAGATTGTTAGAATGGCTAAACCAATAGGTTTTATTGGCTACCGTGCGTTACTAGCCGATGAGAATCATATTGCATCGGCTGAGGCACTTGAGGATTGTGTAATAGGTGTTATTGAGCGAAACTGTATCCTTAAAATCCTTCAGTCTAATGCTCCCCTTACATACCATATACTCAAATCGGTAGCAACTGAATTAGGATTTTCAAATAGCCGTACTGTTACCCTTACGCAAAAGCACATTAGGGGGCGCCTTGCCGAATCACTCGTATTCCTAAGAGATACTTATGGTTTTGAGGATGATAGTCAGACATTAAGGGTTTACCTGTCGCGTGAGGATTTGGCAAACCTCTCTAACATGACCACTTCCAATGCCATTAGAACCTTGTCGGCATTTTCCAATGAGGGAATTCTTGAGCTTGATGGCAGAAGGATTAAGGTTATTGACCCCTATAAACTAGAGAGGATTAGCGATTTAGGTTAGCCACTGAAATTATTCCTGTATGTAGATCCTTTTCACCCTTCGGGAAACAGAAGTTAGCACCTCATAGGGTATTGTATTTAAGGCATTAGCTATTTCGATTATGCTTGGTTTCTCGCCAAAGACAATCACCTCATCCCCCACATTGATGCTTGGGATGTCGGTTACATCAATTGCACAGGTATCCATACTAATATTTCCAATAATTGGAGCAGTTTCCCCTTTTATTAGCATGCTTCCAACGCCATTGCTTAAAGCGCGACTTAGCCCATCGGCATAGCCAATAGGAATGGTTGCAATTGTTGAGCATCTTTTAAGTAATCCTTTCCTGCTATATCCAACTGTCTCCCCCTTTGGTAGCTCACGAAGCTGGGCAACAAATGATTTTAGCGTGCTTACATTCTGAAGTTTGCTGTTACTTACGGTGCTAACCCCATATAATCCAATGCCAAGCCTAACCATATCAAACTGAGCATCTTTAAACCTTTCTATTCCTGCTGAGTTTAAAATATGCCTAATGGGGCTATAACCAACTAACTGGGAGAGTTTCCTGCTAGCTTGTTCAAACAAATCAATTTGATTTTTTGTAAAACCATCATGCTCTCGCTCATCGGAGCCAGCTAAATGGGAGAAGATGCTTTCAACCTTTATGCTTTCATTTTCGTTTAATTTAATTGCCAACTTTTCAATTTCGTTTTGTAGGAAGCCCAACCTGTGCATCCCCGAATCAATTTTTATATGAACTGGGTAGCTGCTTACGCCCTTCTTGTTCACTGCAACTACAAAGTTTTCCAGACTGGTAAAGCTGAATATTTCGGGTTCCAGATTGTAGTCAATCATAACTTCGTAGCTGCCAAACTCTGGATTTAAAACAACTATTGGCAGTGATATTCCCGCTTCGCGAAGCGCAACCCCTTCGTCGGCAAAGGCAACGCCCAGGTAATCTACCCTGTGGTATTGCAGCAGGTTGGCTATTTCATGCGAACCGCTACCGTAGGAGAATGCCTTAACCATTGCCATTACCTTTACATGAGGGTTGAGTAGGCTACGGAAGTAGTTTAGGTTGTTTACAAGGGCATTCATATCAATCTCAAGAACTGTGCGGTGCGTTTTCTGCTCTAGTACTGTTGATATATGCTCGAATTGGAACACCCTACTACCCTTTAACAGGATTGCGGCATTACTAAAAGACTGTCGATTGATAGATTTGATAAAACTTTGTGAATCTGGATAAAAAACGCTGTTTGGCGGGAATAGGTTTGAGAAACATGAAATAACATTTCCAATTCCTACCATCTTGTCAACCCCTTTAATCTTTGCCATATTTGCAACTTCAGAATATAGAAGTTCGGGATGGGTGCCGCTTTGTAGTATATCGGAAATTACAAGTATTTTTTCAGGATGTTGACGCTGCTGGGCAAGAAAGTCGAGCGCAATGGATAGGGAGCCAATATCGGAGTTATAGGTATCGTTAATAATTGTGCACCCGTTTATTCCCTCTTTAAGTTCAAGGCGCATGGCCACAGGCGTTAACCGCTCTAGCCTTTCAGCTATTATTTTTATCGGAATATCAAGAATTAACATTGCACAAAGGCAATGCATGGCATTCTCAATGGAAGCATCATCTGTAAAGGGGATGTTTATTGTAAAACTATCTTTTTGAAAAACTATACGTGCAGTGGTTTTACCTTGTAACTTTTTAGTATCTAAAACTAGAACATTTGAGGTTTTGTTTTTTCCCCAGGTGAAAAGGTTAATATTTCCTTTAGTTGCTTCTTGCTTTGCAATACTATCTATAAGGGAGCTATCACTACAGTAAATTAATACTTTTGTGTTTGCGAATAATTTCATCTTCTCCTTTACCTTGCTTTTAAGGTCTGGGAAATTCTCCTGATGGGCTGAGCCAATATTTGTAAAAATTCCAATATTTGGAGCAATAATTGGTTCTAGCCTATCCATTTCGTTGGGTTGTGAAATCCCTGCTTCAAAAACAGCAAAATCATATTCTTGGGTCATTTGCAGTACCGACAAAGGAACACCAACCTGAGAGTTGTAGCTTTTCGGACTTCGTACAATTCTTCTCTCGCCACAGAGAAGCTGATATAGCCATTCCTTAACAATAGTTTTACCATTACTTCCGGTAATGCCAACGGTTGTGTACTTAAACTGGCCCCTGTGGTACGATGCTAGCTTCTGAAGTGCAGCAAGCGTATTGTCAACTATAAGAAAACCAGCGTCAGGGTAAATATTTTTGTAATCATTAGCCTCTGATACAACAAAGGCTCTAATCCCTTTTTGGTAAAGTTCGGCAATAAATTGGTGCCCATTGTGATTCTTCCCTACCAGAGCAAAGAATAGCACGTTTACATTGGCTAAAGCCTTGCGGCTATCAATACATATTGATTTGATTGATATGCTTGAATTACCATTTATTTTGGCATCAATAATATTTGAAATATCTAATAAAGAGTAATTCATGAGATCTTTGTTTTTTTCAGTTAACCCATATGGTCCTTTATGAAAAGCTAACTTTTCATCGCCTCATTAAAACAATCCCTGCACAATGGTTCGTAAATATCTGTTTCTCCTAAAACAACAAGCTTCTCAGTATCCGACATTCTATGAGAGAACTGTGCTAAATTACCACACTTAACGCATATTGCATGAACCTTTGTTATGTGTTCGGCACATGCCATGATTTTTGGGATAGGGCCAAAGGGCTTGCCCTTAAAGTCCATATCCAACCCTGCTACAATTACTCGTATCCCTTGATTTGCCAACTTATTACAAACATCCGCAAGGTTCTCGTCAAAGAATTGGGCCTCATCAATTCCTATTACATCAACATCAGAAGAAAGCAATAAGATGTTGCCAGAGGAGGTAACCGGAGTGGAAGGAATAGAGTTCTCGTCGTGCGATACCACCTCCTCCTCGGAGTAACGGGTATCAATATGCGGTTTAAAAATCTCAACGCGCTGCTTTGCAAATTTGGCTCTTTTGAGGCGGCGAATTAGCTCCTCTGTTTTCCCAGAAAACATAGACCCGCAAACAACTTCAATCCAGCCTTTGCGTTTTGTCCCATGAATAGAATTTTCAATAAAAAGCATGGCAATAATTAGAAATATTCTCGTTAGTTTTACAAAAGTAAGCAAATTCTTAATTTTGCAGCAAGATTAAAATTTCACTATGGCAAATAGAAATACATTTAAGGGCATTCTCGAACAGCTATCAGATGTTAAACAGCTACTAAGCGTTGGTGTAGAGAGGGGGTCATTGTCTTCCATTGAACGGGATATTCTTCTCGAAAAGTTAAGAGCTAGTTATGAACAGCTTCTTTTTGATAGGGATGAAGATGGGGAAATTGACACTTCAGAAAGAGTAGAGGTTGACCATGAGGTTACTAAAAAACCAAATGCTTCTCAAGAGCCCCCCATACCCAAAGTTGATAAACCTAAACAGCAACATACGGTAAAGCATGAGCAGCATGTTGTAGATGTTGATGAAGGGGAGGAGAAGCAAGGGGAGGATTCTGATTTTGAAATAGAAAGCACCGTTGATGAGGATAGTAGTAAGCCTGAAGCTAAAATAGAGGTTGAAGAGGAACTGAAGGTTTCTTCTCATACAGAATCAAACCAGGTAGAAGAGGAGGCTAGCGTTGAAGTTAAGCAGAAGCAGGAGGTTATTGAAGATACGAAAGGAAATAGTAATCCCGAGAAAAGTTCAACAACCATTTTGGCCGAAAAGTTTCAGGGTAAGAAAAAATCAAGAAACGAGTTGCTTGGTAATGGCAAGAAGGATGTTGCCAGCAAGTTGAAAAACAAACCCATTGGCGACCTGACCAAGGCCATTGGAATAAACGATAAGTTTTTATTCACGAAGGAACTCTTTAAGGGTAATGCCGAGTTGTACTCAAAAAGCATAAAGCAGCTTAACGAGTTTGACGATATTAACGATGCTCTAATCTATATCCAAGAAAATTTTCAATGGGACGATAGGAATGAGGCTGCAAATCAACTAATTGACTTAGTTAGACGAAAATTGCTTCATGACTAGTAAACTATACATTGTCCCAACACCAATTGGTAATTTAGAGGATATTACCCTCCGTGCCATTAGAATTCTTAAGGAATCTGATATTATCCTAACAGAGGACACCCGCACCAGCGGCTTTCTGCTGAAGCAGTTTGATGTGAAAGCACCATTATGGGCGCATCATAAGTTTAACGAGCACCGAACGGTTGAGCAGATTGCTCAGCGAATAGCTTCAGGGCAAACCGTATCGCTTATTTCCGATGCTGGTACACCTGGTATTTCCGACCCCGGGTTTCTGCTAATTCGCACTTGCATTGAGCATGGCGTTGAGGTGGAGTGCCTGCCTGGCCCTGCCGCTTTTATCCCTGCCGTTGTTGCTAGCGGGATCCCTTGCGATAGGTTTATATTTGAGGGTTTCTTACCACAAAAAAAGGGTCGAAACAAGCGCCTTGAGGCGCTTAAGAATGAGGAGCGAACCATCGTCTTTTATGAATCACCCTTTAGACTGATAAAACTTCTAAAGCAGCTTCATGATATTTTTGAGGAGGATAGGAACGCAAGCGTCTCTCGCGAACTCACTAAAATTCATGAGGAGACTGTTCGTGGTAAACTTACTGAACTAATTGCTCATTTTGAAAAGAGCGGTGTTAAAGGAGAGATAGCTGTAGTGGTTGAGGGAACGAAGTAGGCTTTAATGATTTTTTGCTTAATAAAACCTAAATTCTTATGAAAATCTGGCTCCTCCTTATTACAGTATTATTAGTCCTTGCAGGTTGTAAACCACGAACAGAGGAAGTTATTATTTCAGGGAAAGTTGATGGGTATAGCAATAAACCAATTTGGGTTTATCCAGCAACCTCTACATACTTAAATAAACCTTATGGAATGGCCCTAGACTCAGCCGTTACCAATAGTGAGGGGCAGTTTCGCATTTCTATTCACTCAAATGCTGAGTATTACCATGTTTTTACAGAGGATGATTTTTTGCTTATCGAAACGCCAATAGCAGCCAAACCAAACGACTCTTTGTTTTTTAGGACTTCAATCTACAATGCTTCCAGACCAGAATTTTCAGGTAGTAATGCTGTGCTAAACCAGCTGATGCTAACCCTACGGCAAAATATCCCCAGAAACTTTAGAAGTATGGGTGTTTTTGAGAAGCCAATAGATGACTTCCTGGTTTTTGTTGATAGTGTTGAGAAATCAGCAAATCATAAAATTGATTCTGTAGGGTCAGCTAATAGCGCCTTTGAACATTATTCTGAGATTTTACGTGCAGATTTTCAATTATACCTATCTTTTGTTAGGTATCACTACCTGCAAAAGCATCTTAATGTAACAAAGGGAAAACAGCAGTATTTATTGCCCCATGAAGGTTATTATAAGGACAGAAAATTACTGGATAAGTACGAGAAATTTTGGTTTTTGCCATCATATACAATGCTAGCTGATGCCATGTTGGAGGATGATATCCAGAGAGGTAATGATTTAGAGGGAAATTCTCTTGCAAAAAGGTACTATTTGATAGATGGTTCATATAAAGAAACAGCTAAAGAGGTAGCTCTAGCGAGGCTTACCAGAAAGTTCCCTGATTATCTTGGGTACTCAAATTCTTTTAGAATTTTTGAGCAGGTTGATAGCCTTATCTCCTATGAAATTAATAAGTCTGCGCTTAAGGAGTACGCAAACACCAATATCCGAAAAATTGCTCAAATTAAGCCCGGGAGCCTAGCCCCAAACATAAAACTACCTAATGCCGAGGGAGACTCTGTTTCACTTAAATCCATGCGTGGAAATGTGGTGCTGATTGTTTTTTGGGGTACTTGGTGCCCGCCCTGTTTAGCTTCATTGCCAAAATACATTGATATTCAGGAGCAATTTAAAAGTGATGAGGTGAAAATTCTGTACGTATCGCTTGAGGCAAGAAGTAACGAGGTGGAAAGTTGGAGAGAATTTGTGAAAGGGAAGGGTGAGTTGGCAAATCGCCTTTTAAAAGGTGAAGCTTTTTCTGGCATCCATCTTGTTGCCAGAGGGCAGTTTGCCAACCCGCAGGTAAAGAGTTATGCCGTAACCTCTGCACCATCATACGTTTTGATTGGAAAGGATGGAAGGATTGTAAAGCCCAGAGTAAGTTTAGATAAGGATTTAATTACTCAGATAAACGAATTAATAGGCAAGTAGGGGAATAAAATCCTTTTATATTTACTACATTTATTACTATAATCAAAAGCCTCTAATTTATGGAAACACTGGGAATAGATATTGGTGGTTCTGCAATAAAAGGAGCCATTGTAAATTTGCAAAATGGTGAGTTTACAACCGAAAGGCATAGGATTGAAGTTTCACAACCTGTTTCTGTAAAGGAGATTACTGATACAGTAAATAAAATTGTAAAGCATTTTAAGTGGAGTGGTAGTATTGGCTGTGGGTTTCCTGCTGTTGTTCAGAAAGGGGTTGTTAAAACCGCAGCAAATGTTGATAAGAAGATAATAGGGCTTAACATGAACAATCTGCTTACCGAAGCAACCGGATGTAAAGTGAATGTTATTAACGATGCCGATGCAGCAGGCTTCGCCGAGCTTAAATTTGGTTCCGCAAAGGATTTTTTGGGATTTGCCATCTTCTTAACAGTAGGAACTGGAATTGGCTCTGCCCTGTTTAACAGGGGAATGCTTATTCCCAACTCCGAGTTGGGGCATGTTTTTATGAAGAATAAGTTGAAAGGTGAGAAGTATGCCGCCGATTCAATCAGGAAGAAGGAGAACCTTAGCTGGAGCAACTGGGGCAAGCGGGTTAACGAATATCTGGCTTACCTTGAAAAGTTGTTTTACCCCGAACTGTTTATCATTGGTGGAGGAACCAGCAAGAGGCTCCATAAGTTTAAAAGCGACCTAGTCGTTAAAACCCCTGTTGTTCCAGCAGCACTTCAGAATAATGCGGGAATTGTCGGAGCAGCAATGTTTGCCTAAGTTTTTCCCTTGTTATCCAAATTGCTTATTATCTTTGCGGAAAAGCAAAAAGAATGATTTCATTTCCTAACGCAAAGGTAAACATTGGACTTTACATAACACAGAAGCGACCTGACGGTTTTCATAATATTGAAACGGTCTTTCTGCCAATCCCTAATCTGTGTGATATACTGGAAATTATCCCAACTACAAACCAAAATCGCCCATTAAAGTTTAGCCAGAGTGGTCTCCAGGTTGATTCACATACGGATGATAATCTTTGTGTTAAGGCTCACTATTTAATTAGTCAGAAGACCTTCTTGCCAAACGTTGCAATTCATCTGCATAAGCAAATACCCATGGGTGCTGGACTGGGAGGTGGCTCCGCCGATGGTGCCTTTGCCCTTGAAATGCTAAATAATATTGCAGAAGAACCTCTTTTATCTACTGATCTGGCTAACCTTGCCCTTAAATTGGGTAGTGATTGCCCCTTTTTCCTTACTAATAAGCCAAGCCTTGGGGCTGGGCAGGGAGAGTTGCTTAAACCTATTAGTTTAGATTTAAATGGGCATTACATTGCTTTGGTAAACCCGGCAATTCATGTTAATACCGGCGAAGCTTACAAGCAGTCCAAACCTGCACCGGCTAAGTTTAACCTCGAAACACTTAGTGATTTGCCAGTTGAAAGATGGAAAGATCATGTTGAGAATGATTTTGAGAGGGTTGTTTTTCCTAAACACCCTTTGGTTAAAAGCATTAAGGACCAACTGTATAGCATGGGGGCTGCTTATGCCAGCATGTCGGGCAGCGGCTCAACGGTGTTTGGCATATTCAAGAATTACCCAAATGTATCAAATTATTTTCGCAGTATGTTTACACACGTTTCAGAACTTTAGTATTATGCGTTTCACCAAATTTTCATTTTGTTTATTCGTTTTCTTAATTGCTCTTTTAGATATCAGCGTATTTGCTCAAACTAGTAGCTCAATCCCATCTCCTGAATGGATTGAGGAGCATAAGGATTCGCTTCGCAAGGAATTATTAATTAACAAAAAAGTACCCGAAAAGTTTGAGCACTCCATCCTGGCTGCACTAATGCACTACCCCGGCTTAAAATCAACCCGTATTAAGTTCAAACGAACCCCCATATCAACAACCATGGCTGCTCGTCCAACCATTTGGAGTATTTTTAGATTGCGAAGTAAACGTAAGTACGTTATAGCAATTAACGATGAGAAGAACAGACGCCTGGCCCCTTTGCTTAAAAACACCCCGTTTAAAGCCAGAGTAGGAGTTATTGGGCATGAGTTGGGGCATATTGTTGATTACAACAACAAAAGCTCAATAACTATTGTCGGGAATGGTGCTGCCTATCTCTTTAGCAAAAGGTTCAAACGTAACCTTGAGTATAAAATTGATAGCATAACCATAACAAGAAATTTGGGAGAGGGGTTGCTTGCGTTCAGAAAATTTATAGAGGAAGAAGCTAAAACAACTAGGCAATACAGGGCGTTTAAGAAGGATATCTACATGTCATCATCCGAAATTGCTCAGATGGTAATTGAGGTTAACCAAGGGTTGAGTAATGATAGGTTAGATAAAGAAGATTAGCATACCTGAGAACAAAACCATTTTTGGACTGTTTATATTTCACAGATTAAAATATTACAGAAATGAAAAAAATTGTAGTGTTTCTTGAGAGTATGGTTGAAGATACCGAGTTTCTTTACCCATACCTTAGATTGAAGGAAGAAGGTTATGATGTTATCTCAGTTGCCCCAGAGATGAAGCAGTATCAAGGGAAGGGTGGAATGTCATTCAAACCTGACAATACTTTTGATGAGATTAAAAAAGAAGTTTTTGACTCGATTATTATCCCTGGTGGATATGCTCCAGACCAACTGAGAAGGAATGAGGATATCCTTGATTTTGTGCGAATGCATCATAAAAAGGGGAAAATTATTGCATCAATTTGTCATGGTCCATGGGTAATGATTTCGGCAGGAATTGTAAAGGGTAATAAAGTTACAGCCTTTCATGCAATTAAGGACGATTTAATCAATGCAGGGGCTGTATATGAAGGGAAGGATTGGGTGGAAGACAACAACTTGCTTACTAGCACCAATCCGCAAACCATGCTGCCCATGATTAAGCGATTGGTTGAGAAGCTTAAACAGTAAAAATATTGATATGAAGAACGTGAATGGTAAGGTAATCCTTTTTACAGGGGGAACCTCCGGATTGGGAAGGGTTGCCGTTAAACAGCTAGCTGTTAGTGGAGCAAAATTATTGATAACTAACCGTGATAATGCCAAGGGGCAAAAGTTAATTGAGGAGTTGGCTAGCGAAAACCCTGACCTAAAAGGTTCAATTGAGCTAATTGAAAGTGATTTTAACTCCTTGGCATCTGTAAAGAAGGCTTGCGATAAGGTTAAAGATGCCACAACTAAGTTAGATGCGATAGTTAATAATGCAGGAACGTGGAACTTTGAATTCTCGGAAACTGAAGATGGAATTGAGAACACCCTTCAGGTGAATGTTTTGGTTCCGGTTCTTATTATTAATGAGCTAAAGGAGTTGCTTCTTAAATCTGAAAACCCCAAGGTTATTAATACCGCATCAGCCCTTCATCAGGGAGAACTCAATCTTGACGATTTGGAGCTTAGAAACAGTTTCAGTGGGTTTAAAGCCTATCGCCAGTCGAAACTTGGAATTATTTTGCTTACCCGTTTGTACCAGACAAAATACGAAAGTACTGGTATAAATTTCTATAGTCAGCATCCAGGTTTAGTTGATACAGGATTGGTAAGAAAAGGAGGGTGGTTTGCAAAGCAATTCTTCAAGGTATTCGGAAAATCCCCCGAAAAGGGGGCGAAAACGCTTCTTCATCTTTTAGAAACCCCATCAGCAGAACTAAAGGGAGGTGAATACTACAAAAATTGCAAGGTGAGCAAAACCGATACCAAAACTAGCTATAACATTGATCTGGCTAAAAGACTGAATGACGCTTGTATGAGGTTTCTAGTTACTTAATCTAACCAGCCTGTTGTTTACCAAAACAGATTTAAAGCCAAACCGATCCTTGATATATTCAAATGCTTCAGGATGATAGAAGAAAACATGCGTTGGATCATCCTTATAGTACCATTTATCAAAGTTTATAGTATCATTATAAATGTCGGTCATGCAGATAAGTTCGCCACCAGAATTAAGCATTGAGCGCAGCTGCTCAAACTCCTTATGAGGATTATAAAAGTGCTCAATAACCTCGCACGAAACTATAAAATCGTATTTTTTAGTTAGTGCTTCGGGGGTATTATGAAAGAATGGGTCAAACTGAAACATTTTATACCCTTTCTCTTCAAGCATCTTTGAGATTACGGGGCCAGTTCCCGAGCCAAAATCCAAGCCAACATGGTTGGTCGAGAATTTTTTAACAACGGTGTTGACTATTGGTGAGGCAAATGACCTATAACCAGGATCGTAAATGTCGTTATTATGTTCAATATACCTTGCCTTCTCGTCGCTGGGGCCAAGTAATTCCAATGGGTCTGCAAAAATTGAGTGGCATTGGGAGCATTTAAAATATGCTCTTTCCCTATACGTAGAGAATTCCTCCGAGCTGCCATAGCATAAGGGACATTTCATATTGATAGTTAATTTTAGTGGCAAAGATAAAAAAATAAGGGGGCAAAAAACCCCCTTATTTCATATTAGCAGCTAGCTGCTAGTATCTTTCGCGCTCTTTATAGTGCGTGTGTAGCAGTTCATGCGATTTATGCCCAAGGGGTTCCTTTAGGAACTCCTTATAAATTGCAGCAATCTCTGGGTTCTCGTGTGATTTACGAATTGGTTTTCCAGCATCCTCCTCGTAAATTGCCTTGGCGCGTTTTGCCCTGATTTCTGCATTGGTAGGTATTGGTTGACCTCCACCACCAAGGCATCCGCCTGGGCAAGCCATAATCTCAATAAAATGATAGTCAGCTTCACCCGCACGAACTTTGTCCATCACCTTTTTAGCGTTGGTTAAACCGTGGGCTACAACAGTTTTTAGCTCAACACCCTCAAGGAAACTCCATTCTGGCTTAACATTCTCTATCTTAACGGCGGCCTCTCTAACGCCTTCCATACCACGAACAGGAGTAATGTTTAGCCCTTCGAAAGGAACCTCACGACCAGTTACCACCTCGTATGCTGTACGTAGGGCAGCTTCCATTACACCACCTGTAGCACCAAATATAACAGCAGCACCTGAGGAGTCGCCCATAATACTATCGTAGTTGCTGTCATCAAGATGATCAAACTCTAAACCTGCTTGCTTAATCATAACAGCAAGTTCGCGGGTTGTCAGAACGTAGTCAACATCCTTGTATCCGCTTGAGTTCATTTCTGGCCTATCAGCCTCAAACTTCTTGGCTGTACATGGCATAACCGATACTGAGACTATGTTCTCGGGGTTAAGTCCACGCTTTTGTGCATAGTATGTTTTTGCCAGCGCGCCAAACATCTGCTGTGGTGACTTACAAGTTGATACATTCTCAAGATACTCTGGGTAGGTATGCTCAATAAACTTAACCCATCCTGGTGAGCAGCTGGTGGTCATAGGAATCTTAACGTTAGGATCCTTATCCACTAGCACTTTCTTAAGGCGAGTTAGCAATTCATGACCTTCCTCAATAATGGTAAGGTCTGCAGTAAAGTCTGTATCCAGAACAGAATCGAAGCCTAAACGACGAAGCGCTGTCACCATTTTGCCGGTAACAAGTGAACCTGAGTCCATATTTAGGTCTTCACCAAGAGCAACCCTTACTGCAGGTGCAGTTTGTACAACAACGTGCTTCTTGTCATCATAAATCGCATCCCATACCTCCTCAACGTAGTTGCGTTCAACAAGGGCTCCTGTGGGGCAACGGTTTACGCACTGACCGCAGTTTGTACAAACCACCTCGAACATTGGGTGCTCAAAGAAAGTTGATATTTTCATCTTATCGCCTTTGTAGGCAACGCCAAGGGCGCTAACGTGCTGCAGCTCCTCGCAGGTTCTAACGCAGCGTTGGCAGCGAATACACTTGCTGTCGTCTTTAATTATTGAGGGTGAGTACGCATCAATTGTATAGTTCTTAGATGGTACAAGGTCGATAAATGCCTCTTCGCTAATTTTATACTCAGCAGCAATCTCTTGCAGTTCGCATTGGTTATTCTTATAGCAAGTTGTACACTTAGCATTATGCTCAGAAAGCAGCAGGTCAATAATATGCCTGCGTGCAGTTCTTACTTTTAACGTATTGGTTTCTACCTCCATCCCCTCAGCTACAGGCATTGCACACGATGCTTGAAGAGTGCGAGCTCCTTTCACTTCAACTACACAAACACGGCAGTTCCCTGCAACGCAGAGGTCGTCGTGGTAACAAAGTGTAGGGATATGGATATCAAGCTGCTCGGCAGCCTTTAGGATGGTTGTACCCTCATCAACGGTAATGGGATTGCCATCTATCTTTAAATTAATCTTTTTAGCCATATTGCATTTTTTTGGATTGTTCAACACTTAGTAAATCATCTCTTCCTTAAAGTTCTCAACAATCGACGAGAATGAGTTGGCCACGCTTTGTCCAAGCCCGCACTTCGCAGTAATTTTCATCGATTCAGTAAGTTTTACAAGCTGGTCGAGATACGCAGCATGCTTTTCGCCCTTCTTAACGGCTTCAATACCTTTAAGCAGCTGCTGACATCCAACGCGGCAGGGTGTACACTGCCCGCACGATTCCTCCTCAAAGAACTCTATGTAGTTTTTAAGTACGTTGTACATTGAGCGGGAGCTGTTAAATATCATCATTGAGCCACCTGTTGGTACGCCTTCAAAGCCAATAACAGTATCCTTAAACTTTTTACGTGGAACGCAGAATCCTGCAGCGCCACCAACCTGTACCGATTTGGTATCGCCATCGCCAAACTCTTCAACAAACTGCTCAACGGTCATTCCCAATTCCAGTTCATAAATACCTGGTTTTGGCGTGTCGCCAGATATGGAGAAAACTTTTGATCCCCTTGAATCGGCTGTACCCAGATCTTTAAACTTTTTTGCGCCGTGCTTGCTAATCATAAAGGCATACACAAGCGTCTCCACGTTATTAATAACAGTGGGTTTGCTTCGGAATCCTGCTACAGTTGGGTAAGGAGGCTTGTTTCTTGGCTCACCCCTTTTACCTTCCATGCTCTCAAACAGTGCGCTCTCCTCGCCACAAATGTATGCGCCGCTGCCCATAATGATCTTAATGCGGAAGTCAATTCCCAACTCATCAAGCGTTCTGTGGAATTTTTCCAGCTGATTTTCCAACTCTTTTCTTAAGAAGCCATACTCACCCCTAAGATATATGTAGCCCTCTTTGGCTTCAATTACCTTAGCACAAACGGCCATACCGCCAAAAACCTTCATAGGAACTTTAAAAAGAATCTCCCTGTCTTTAAAAGTACCGGGCTCACCCTCATCGGCATTACATATAACGTAACGTTCCTTTTCAGGCTCCTCGCTGGTAAACTTCCACTTTAGTGCTGTAGGGAAGCCTGCACCACCACGACCTTTAAGCCCAGATTCAAGGAGCTCGTTAATAACATCCTCTTTGTTTTTAGCCCATGCTGTTTTGAGGATCTCCTTTGCGTTGCAATCCTCATCAAAAATCAGATCAACGCGCTTTAGTTTAGTATATGACATAGTTTTTTCTCCTTTAAGATTACTTTTTAATGTACTCGTTAATTATATCACGTACCTTTTCTTGAGTTAACTCAGTGTATGCCTCATCGTTAATTAGCATGGCAGGTCCTTTGTGACACCAGCCAAGGCAGTTGGTCTCTAGGAGCGTGAACTTGTTGTTCTGGGTAGTTTCTCCAACTTTAATTTTTAGAAGATCTTCAATCTCTTGCATGATAAGATTTTTACCTTTCATCGCACAGGTAATGGTTCTGCAAATCCTGATAACGTACTTTCCCCTTGGCTTTGTATCAAGGAAGGAGTAGAAGGTTGCTGTTCCGTAAACCTGAGCAGCGGCAATGTCAAGCTCGCGTGCCACTTCGGTCATGGCTTCATCGGATAGGTACCGCTGTTCCCGGATAATACCCTGTAGAATGGGAATCAGGTTTTCCCTGCAGCGTCCGTGCTGATCGGCAAGGTTCTTAACCAGTTCTTTAATTTCAGGCATGTTTCTTTAGTTTTGATGGTTAGAAAATACTGTTAGCAAAATAACACTGTTATTTATGTAACACTAAAAAAATTAATAACAATTTGATTGTCTTTTCTAAAAATATGAATCGTATGTTTAGAGCAACATGACAAATGTCATGTTTTGAGGTAAAGAGGGCATGGCCGGTGCCAATTTAGAACGATTCAAATGTAGGTGACAGGTTGAATCCAGTTTATAATTCAAAGGATTTGGCTTGAAGGGTATAAAAAAACCGCACGAGAATGGTGCGGTTTAGAGATTAAAAATTAAGCGTGGGTTAGGGTTGCATAGATTGCTGAACTTTGTTTTGCAAATCTGGGTCGGATTGAACCTGAGTCATAATGGCTTGGTACCTTTCAAGGGTTAGCCCTGCATCCTCAATTTTGGCCTGCATTTCATCTTGAGCTTTCGCCTGAACTTGCTCAATGTTTTGTGTAATTTTCTCAACCTTCTTGTTTTCTTCTTCGGTTGGTGGTGTTGCTTCCATCTCAGGATTCTGCATTGACTGAAGTATCTCGTTAAAACGTTCAACCTCCATACCTTCCTTGTCAACTTCGCCCATCATTTTTTGCTGAGCATTCATCTCTACTGCCTGAACTCCTTGAACCGCCTCAACAAATTGCTTTATTTCACTATCAGTAACCTCAGTTTTTGTGTCGGGCTGGGCAAAAGCGCCAAAAGTTCCAATTGCCAATAGTAGAAAGAGACTTGCTGTTCTTTTTAAAAAATTCATAATTTGCTGTTTTTGATTAGTAAATGTGCACCACAATTCATTTGTATCAATGATATTAAGGATGCGTTATTAAATTGGCATATTATATTATTCTCCAATCTGTTAATGCAAACTTAGGCCATTTATCATTTACTTACAAATTAGTTAACAGTGTTTAACCATTGTTGCGCTAAAGCTAAAAAAATTTAATACTTATTCTAATTGTGATGTGGTTTAAGCAAACCATTTTTTTGTTTGCTTTAGGCGTTGATTTTTAAATTGTTTTTTAAGTTCTTTACTAAATAATACTGCGCTTTAATTTATTTTTTGTCACCATTACAAAACCCTGCTATAAAACATAAAAAAATACTGGGGGGGGGGTAGTGAGTTTTTTCATACTTTTGTTTAGAGTTATATCGATTGTGCTCACGTAGCGCAGGAGAAAAACCAATAGAACCAGAAACCTAAAAAACCTATAT
>JBKHAH010000103.1:0-9965 GCA_046542995.1 Bacteroidales bacterium | reverse complement strand
TTTCTGGTAGTGTGAAATCAGGCAAGGTATTTGGATAGAACACTCAGAAGCGTTCTATCATTTATTGGTTTTGTGATAAAGGAGTTACAACCAACATCAATAGCCTTTCTTTCATCATCAGGGAAAGCATACGCTGTTTGTGCAATTATAGGAAGATCCTTTCGATGCTCTCTAATTTTTTTGGCTGCTGAAAAACCATCGAGTTCAGGCATCTTAATGTCCATTAGCACTAAATCAATATTTCTATCCTCACAGGCTACCCTTATAGCGTCCCTGCCATTATCTACATGCAAAACTGTTGCGCCTGTATCTGAAAGTATCTCCTTTAAGTATTGATAATTAGGAAGGTCATCCTCGGCTATTAGGATGCTCTTGCCCTGCCAGTTGGCTATTTGAGAAACTTCCTGGTTGCGTTCCTCTGGCGCATCCTCCTTTGCCTGTATATATGGGATTGTGAAGGTGAAGGTTGATCCATTACCTAGGTTTGAATTTACCCATATATCGCCGCCCAGTATATTTACGTATGCTTTAGAGATGGGGAGGCCCAATCCGGTTCCCCGCCTGCTGCTAATATTCGCATCGTCAACCTGATAAAAGCGATCAAATATTAGCTCTTGCATATCTTCGGGTATCCCAATTCCAGTATCCTTGACATGAAAGACCAGCTTATCCCCTTTGAGCACATAGCCAAACTCTACTTCACCCTCCTGGGTATGCTTAGTTGCATTAACTAAAAGGTTGCTAATTACTTGCTTTAATTTAACTTCATCCGATTCGATGAAACTTTTGGGGTTTGGCAAACCTTTTTTACACGAAATTTTCAACCCTTTCTGTTGAATAATATCTTTAAAGGTGTTCAGGATATCGTCAATCAGCTCATTAACGGAAAACACCTTTTTGTTAAAAGTAGCGGCACCCGATTCAATTTTTGAGATATCGATAATATCAGAAATAATCCCAAGCAGCTGCTGGCTGTTGGAGTTAACAATATCAATGTAATGGTTTTTTTGTTGCTGATTAATATTTTGCTTGCCTAACAATCTTGAGAAGCCGCAAATTGCATTCATTGGAGTCCGAATTTCATGACTCATATTAGCAAGGAATGCCGTTTTGAGCCTGTCGCTCTCTTCGGCTTTCTCTTTGGCAATTTCTAACTCTTGGTTAAGCTGCTTATATTCCTCGTTTTGCGCTTCAATCTCCTTTGCCTTCTCTTTTAATAGCAGTTCAGCAACTTTACGTTCTGTAATGTCCGTAATGGTTCCAATATAACCAGCTACTTCTCCCTCATTTATCTCAGGATTAGCATCGCCAAGCACCCATACCACCGTACCATCAGGTTTTAAGAATCGGTACTCTGATTCGGATTTCTCCCGTTTCCTCGTTTTCTGCTTCCACTGTATCATCACCCTGTCTTTATCATCAGGATGTACGGCTCTGATCCAACCTTCTCCCAATGCCTGTTCAAAGGAAAGACCAGATAAACTGCACCATTTGGGGTTAACGAAGGTAGTATATCCGTCGGGTTTGGTTCTAAAAATTCCCACTGGCGCCATTTCGGCCAGGCTCTGAAACAGCTTATTGCTATCAAACAAAGCCTTCTGTGCCTTTTTAAACTCGGTAATATCCTCGGCAAAACCACAAACCATCTCTTCACTGCCAATACGTAAATAGAATGACTTCATCCTTTTACTAAGTTTCCTGCCATCCTTAGTAAAATGAACCGTCTCAAAAGCAGGCATTTCAGATTTTTTTAGCTCAGCAAAATGCTCCTGAAATTTATTGCCGTAATTAGGGTCGAAAAGATTTACACCCCCCTGAAGAAGTTCTTCTTTTGTGTAGCCTAAATTTTTAGATGTAGCAGAGTTAACATAGGCCAACTTACCGGAAGGATAGACTAAGTAAACTTCCTGCCTGGCATTTTCAACCATGAAGCTGAACTTTGTGAGCTCCATCTCTGCTTTTTGGGATTGGGTGTATAGATTCTGAAGTTCTAGGTTCTTTCGTTTAAGCTCAGCTGTCTTATTCTTAACCTGCAACTTAAGGAAATATACAAACAAAACAGCAAGAATCAATAAGCATGAGCTAATTACTATTATCCAAAGCAGATACTGGCCTGGAATTTTGTCCTGTGGCTTTTTAAACCATTTTTTTAGAGATCTATAGTAAATTGAGGTGGGATTATTCTTAAAGCTTTTCAAATGCTTGTCAACAGCGCTAATAATGCCATCATCAATGGTTTTGGGGAAAGCGAAATAAGCTTGCGATAATCCGAATATTACAGAGGTTGGGAGAACATTCTCGGGTCGTTCGCTTGAAAAGTAAAAGAATCGAGAGGCTACAATTGCATCTGCCTCTTTTTTTAAAAGGGCATTAACAGTTTGCGGGTAATCTTTATACGATCTCAACTCAACCTTAATCCTTAGTTTTTTATTAAACAGCCTTCGCACAAGCTTATCTTGCCTTGAGTCCTCAAGAACTGCTATGGTTTTATTCTCCATATCCAAAACAGAACCAATCTGACACCCTTCCAACGCAAAGACCTCAAGCCAACCGTCAACTGCAAATATATTATTGAATTTAAACCGCTTAGCCCTTTCGTCAGTATAGGCAACATCTAAAAGTATATCAATCTCTTCGTTCTCTAATCGCTCAAGGTTATCGCTCCATGAACCAAACACATACTCAACCTGCCAGCCCTCATGCTGGGCAATTTCGTCCATTAAATCAACAAAAAAGCCCTGCGGCTGATTATTTTCATCAAGAAAAACCTTGGGACTGTTTTGGTACACACCCACCCGCAACATCTCATTACCAAACGTAATTTTTGATAAAACTATTGATAGGATTATTACGATGATAATAGGTACCGTCCTATACATTGTACATGATTTAAACTAAATACTTATACTAATATACAAACATTTAGCTTATAGGCAATAGCTAATGGGACGATTACAAACAAAAAAATGTTTTCAGGAAATAACCTTCTGTATTTTATCTAAATCAATCCAAGCATCCTTTGAAGAAAAGGAATCAGGAACATCAAAAGAGAGTATATACTTTATTCTATTATTTAGATTTGGATGGGAAGAGATAATCTCGAATTTATCAAGCATTTCGCTACCCTCCTCCTGTTCAAGTTTTCTAAAAAAAACTGCCAGCGATCTGGGTTCAATATCTAGCTTAAGCAGAAGGTTGCATGCAAAAATATCGGCCTCCTCCTCCTGCTTCCTATTGTAACCTGAAGATATAATTTTTCGGGCAACCTCCCCCATTACAAAAGAATCACCGCTTGTTAGGAGGTCTATTCCAATATCCTTTATCAATCTGGACACAACATGACGCTTCTCTATGTGTCCAATCTCATGGGAAATAACTGCTATCAGCTCCTCAGGGGTTTCGCAAAAATTAACAAGTCCGGTTGTAACTAGAATGTAACCACCAGGCAATGCGAAGGCATTAACCATATCATTGTTAATCAAAGAAATATCGTAAGTGTAACGTGCCTCGGGCTGCACTTTTTGTAATTTTTTTGCAGTAACTGACAATACGCTATCGGTATAATCTTTCTCAACCTTACTATAACCAGGGAAAGTGTGAATGAGCTTAGCATAGTTCTCGCCAATTTGTTGCTCCTTCTCAAGGGAAATAATAGTAGGGTCATCTGGAAGGTTGACAAAAAGGGCAAAGGCGGCCCAAATTAAACCGCCAATGCCTATTAACATTACGAACTCTATAAAAATTCTTCTCATAATTTACATTTTAGGAGGGGCATTCCTTGGCTTATCTTTTTCTGCACTTTCACTAACTTTATAAACCTGAACAAATGCTAACCTGCCAAAAAACAAGAAATAGTAAAACCTCCCCCGATGGGCCCTAACAGCACCAATAATACTAAAAATAAAGTAAACCAGATTAAAAACCCCCGCTGCAACAACAAACCCCCAAAAAACATTCGTAAAGGGTTTGTTATTTACGTAATTAACTATGGCCCAGATAACCATATAGCTATTAACAAACGTAATTATAAGCTGGGAATACATTGATTGCAAAGCGTGAAACTTCACAAAACGACCTTTCGACCTGTTTACAAAAAAGTAAACAATTGATGCTATCATATTAATAATAGGCAGAGGCAAACCTAAAGCCGTTGTTGCAAACATCATAAGGTATGCACCGCTGGCGTCCTGCTTTTCCTCTTCTTTTAACTCATCGGGTTGTGGTACTGGATATAATTCCATAGTAATAAAAATTATGCTTCTTCAGGCAACTCATCGCCTGTAAATGGTGGATATTTATCGGTTAAATAATACATGTACAAGCTAACCCTGGTGCTCCAACGTATTTGTCCTACTACCCAATTATGGAAAGTTGGGGGATATTTACCTGTAAAGAGAACTATAAACCATGCAAAGAAAACAAGGATTCCCACAAACATTCCCCTAAACAATAAAATAAATCCGTGAGGTAAATAAACGTAAAATACACCGAACAGTAAACGTAGGATAACTAGGGCACGACTAATTCTCTCTGGATATTCCACCTCTATGTTAGTGTGCTCATCAACAGCACTTATGCCAAAGGCAGGGTAACCGTCGGAAACGTTCCGCAACCTAGCATACAGCCTAAGGTTCCACTTCAGTAACCCAACCTGATAATCGAACATGCTCTTAGGGTACTTCCCTGTAAAAAGGACAATCCAAAAGGCAACAAATCGTAAAATAGCTCCCCATAAACCTACAAAAAAGAGGATGAAAAAATGAGGTAGAACGATGTAGAAAATACCAAATATTGTTCTAAGTATTAATTCCAACCTTGAGTAACGCTCTTGGTGTATAACTTTTAGTTTCATAACAAATAGGATTTAAGGTTAATTAATGACAATAAATTTACAGTATTTTTTAAGAGTAAAACAATTAGGTAGAAATATTTTTACGTTAATTAAACTTTGACTATTAGAAACATTTAAAGCCAAAATTAAATAATACATACAAACTCTTGACTTATAAGTAAAAAAGAATGACATTTGCTAACATAAATCATTTCTTAAGAAATCATGAGGCCCAGCTTATTTATCCTAGCACTAGTTTTTCAGTATTTTTCTATAAACGCTCAGAATTTGGAAAAATTGGTGCTAACCGATTACGATGGCGTTTTCCTTAAAGCAACATCAGAGAAGGTTGAGGATACAACGAACTACAAATCAGCCAACCTATTTGATGGCAACTACAAAAGTGCCTGGATTGAAGATAGTGAATCAAAAGAGACCCAATCAATTTACGTTTCGGTTCCTACACCTTGCAACACCATCAATATTATTAATGGCTATGCAAAAAACAAAAATAGTTACAACAAGTATTCCAGGGCAAAAAGGATAAGAGTAACATGCCATGCAGGAATTAACCCCATGGGTTATGCTTCCGAATCGGCAATTGTTTTTATGCTTAAAACCTACCCCGAAGAGTTTTATATTAACTTAACCGACATTGACACCATTCAAACATTTTCCGTTCCTTTTGAAGCATTGGAACTAAAGCATTTTAAAGATGAGGCAACCGCTCATTACGCAGAAGAATCAGACAACCAGATTTATCAGGTTGCCATGGTTTTTCAGCTGGAAATTATTGAGAGATATGACGGGGGATCCAACAATGTATCTTTAAGCGAGATCTTTTTTAATGATTCTTATGTAGCCGATTATCGCCAGCAAAAATTCAACAGCATTAAAAATATTTATGTTGATGAAAAGGACGAAGGGAAACTGCTAATTGACTCCGATAATGAAAAAAGGGTTGCTATAATTGGCAATTCGGATTATGTGCACCAGATTGCAGAAATGTCGAAAGATAAAAAATGGGTTACAATTATCAGAATGCCAGCCAACGTGGATGATGGCAGAGTAAGTACCGAGTATCTGATTGTAAACACGCTTCTGGGTAAAATAATGAACCATAAGATTGAGAAAGCCACGGGAATAAATATTCATAGCCCCCTGTTCTTGGAAGAAGAGCACGGCGACTCCTTCCTTGTTCACTCTGACGGTAAGATTAGGCTAAGATAGATAATGGAAACATAAATATTAAAACATCAAAATCTACTATGTATAACAAAATCATAACCAATATAAAACCCATGGGGTTTATGTGGGATACTGTTGATCCCTTTCTCTTCTGCGTGCATCACTTAGACAACTACCCAAAAGGCAATGATGAAATGGGGCCAAATGCAACGCTGGATGGTAGGAACCTTGGGCAAGATTTTACGCTAAAGGATGGATGGCGTATGTACCACGGAGAAAGGGTCCCTGGTTTCCCTGCCCACCCACACCGAGGTTTCGAAACAGTTACAGTGGTGCTTAATGGTTTTGTTGACCATTCAGACTCACACGGGGCTGCTGGCCGCTATGGTTCTGGAGATGTTCAGTGGATGACTGCTGGCTCGGGCCTTCAGCATTGCGAAATGTTCCCTCTAACTAATAAAGACGAGGAGAACCCGCTTGAACTTTTTCAAATATGGATTAATCTTCCTAAAGTAAGAAAGTTCTGCGAGCCTCACTATAAAATGCTATGGGCTGAGGATATTCCTATTATTAAATATAAAGATGAAAGCGGGAAAGGGATTGAAATTACTCTGGTAGCCGGCAAGCTAAATAACAGGGAGGCTCCCAAACCTGCTCCAGACTCTTGGGCTGCAGACCCATCGCATGAAGTAGCCATTTGGCTAATCAGAATGGAGGCAAACTCAAAATGGTTAATACCAGCCGCCTCACCTGAAGTTCGTAGAATGCTATACTTTTATCGAGGTCAATCGGTAAAGATTGCTGGCGTGGATTTATCGCCCATGAACAGCGTTGAGATGCTGGCCGAGCAGGATGTGGTTATTGAAAGTGGTAAGAAAGATAGTTTTCTGCTCCTGTTGCAGGGAATGCCATTAAACGAACCTGTGGTACAGCACGGTCCTTTTGTTATGAACACCCCTGAGGAAATTCAGCAAGCCATTCGCGATTACCATGCTACACAGTTTGGAGGATGGCCCTGGAGCCGTTACGACAACATCCACCCAAGAGGTAAAGGAAGATTTGCAAAATACTCCGATGGTTCTGAGGAGGTTAGGTAAAACCTATACACATCAAATTCGATATTGCATACTCAATGCTTGTAAACCTAATTAGGATTTTGATTTATATGCGTGTTGTACCGAGTTATTTGAAAAAAGAAACAAAGAAGGTTATAACGATTTTTAAGATCATGGCGAAGAAGCTGCTTTGAGCCTATATCCTATTTTCCATTGAGTTTATAAGCCAAGTTGAAAAACTCATAGATGAATAACAACTTCGGGCAACAGCAGGTTAATTTAACATATACCTAAATGCAACTGCATAAAGAATCCCGATAAGCATAACAATTTTAGTGAAGCGGCTTGCCCACTCATAATCCTTATCAGATTGCGCTGTAAGCAACCTTACGATTAATACAATTAGAGGGATTATAAGACCAATAAGCAGATAGAGGAAAGTGAAGTAATCGAACTTACCACTTGGTAGAAAATTCAAAAATGCTCCAAAAAGGTAAGCCAGAATAATTATTGTAACAAAAAGTATAGATGCGGCAACCATCCTTGCTGGTTTTATCCCCAGCACTATTGGCAGGGTTCTGCGACCATACTCGTTATCTCCCTCAAAGTCCTCTATGTCTTTAACAATCTCACGAAACAACGTTAGCCAGAAGGCGAATATAGCGTAACCTCCAATCCAGTATATAATATCGTTAAAAAGTGATGGGTTTAAGACAACCATCTGCCAATATGCCGATTGCAATTTAGGGAGTTCAAAAAGCAAAACCATAAGCGGAACCAGTGCAGTTAAAAATGCTACGATAAGATTACCCAACAAAAACTGACGTTTATATGTTGTGGAGTAAAACCAGAGCACACCAGGTACAAGTAAAAACACAAAAACCAGCAATGGCTTCCCTATTGAAATTGAAACAATTGCTCCAAATCCAACTCCCAGCAGATTTAGTAACCAATGTAACGAAATAACCATCCTGCGCGAAAGCGTCTTGCCAACAACAACAGTACTGGGCCTGTTAACCAAATCGGTTCGAGTATCAAAATAATCATTTATTACATATCCGGCAGCCGTTATGCAAACCGTCGCTAAAGCCAAACATAGGAAAAGTAAATTGTTAAGCTGCAGCTCCATCCCCTTTTGCAAAAGCAAGGGTTGCATAATAAATATGCGCATAATATACATGGTTGCAGCAACAATAATAAGATTTTTGTACCTTACAATTCGCAGAATATCCTTAATCATTGGTTATTGTTTATAATCGTTATTTACTAACCATAATCCATTTAGCTTAAGCACCTGCTCTACTACATCCCTTACGCAACCTTCGCCGCCCTTGTAATTTGAAATGTAGGATGCTAAGCCAATTATTTCCTGAGCAGCATCGGCTGGGCAGGTTGGGAAGCCTACTCGCTGCATCACCTCATAGTCGGGCATATCATCGCCCATGTACAGAATGCTCGATAGCTCAAGACCATACTTAAACCTAAAATCCTCAAGCGCCTCAACCTTATCTGAGACACCTAAATAGATATCAGTAACCCCTAGCCCTCTGAACCGTTCACGTACCGCTTCGCTTTTGCCTCCTGTTATAATGGCTACGGGAAAACCTTGTTGTACGGCCTTATTAACGGCATAGCCATCCCTTGTATTTGAGGAACGAATAAGTTCCCCCGATGGATGAATTAGGATTGTACCATTGGTGAAAACACCATCAACATCAAATACAAACGCCTTAACGTTATGTAGCTGCTCTTTAAAATTTTTCATCAATACTTATGTGTACCATATATTATTCTTACTCCTTGGATTGCTTAAAATTCAGAATACTTTTGCTTATCTCGGTGTATAAATCCCTGATATCCTCATCAATATTGCTAAGCAAGGCAACATGCTTTTTAATGGTTTCGGAATCGCCTCTGACAGCTGGTCCGGTTTGATTATCTATAGGGTTATCATTGAGGGCCTTGCTGATTGTCTCCTCTATTAAAGGTTTTAGCAGATTGTAGCTAAATCCATGCTCCTGCGCTATTACCTGCGCAATGGCCAACATGTGGTTAACAAAATTACAAGAGAATACTCCGGAAAGATGCAACCATTGCCGGGTACTGGAGTCCATCTTAACTGGCCGGGCACCTAACGACTCTGAAAAGCGGAATAGCATTGTAAGAGTATCCTGATTGTTTGACTCTATACATATTGGAACATTTTGAAGCGATACATCTCTACCTTTTGTGAATGTTTGGAAAGGATAAAAGACTCCATAATTATCGGCTAAAGAGGATAATACCGACAAAGGGGTGCTTCCGCTTGTATGCACAACGATGCCATTTAGTTTATGTAGGGATTTTGACAAACCTAATATTGCGGAATCTGGTACAGCAAGAATGTAAGCATCCGCATCAACCTGTATATCAGAAACATTGGAAGTATGTTTTGATTTTACCAGCTCCGCAAGTTCTTGAGCATTTTCAGGCGTTCGGCCAACAATCTGAACAACATTATGCCCTGCTTTATTAATGATAGGTACAAGGCTATATGCAACATTACCTGCCCCTATCACAACAATATTAAACCTATCGGAACTATTTTTGTGCATAAAAACTGCTTAAGAATTAAAAAAGACTATTTTCAAACAGCTAATATAATGGTTTATTTTGTATGTTCTGATTTGCGATTCAGCCTAAAATACAAATTAATCGCCAATGCTCAAATCATCTCACTATCATCTCACGTTTATACCATTAAAAAAGAACGCTGAACTAATAGTCCAACGTTCAACCCTATTACTACCTAAACCAACTATTTTCTTGTCTTAACAAGTTGCGCACAAACCTCATACTCCTCTCGTTGCGTATGATAATCCAGTAACCTATCGTAGAACTCATTATTATTA
>JBKHAH010000102.1:0-10019 GCA_046542995.1 Bacteroidales bacterium | reverse complement strand
ATCAGAATAATTGTGTGAAGAAACAGTTTACCTTCCCTTAGGCTATCAACCAAAAAGTTTACAAAAGCGCTAAATCCATCAAAGAAGGCTTCATACTTGCTTTCCAGATAATTTATGCCTACTTATATTAAATCTTTTAAATATGGGCGAAAAGATTGGCTATACTGGTGGTGTAGTGAAGAATACACCAAATTTGTTAAAAAGTTTAAACTTAGCACAGATATCCCTTTTGATTACTCAATAGATTTAAAGGGTGACGAGGCGCAATCGCTCTACAGCTATGCTCTGAGAAGCAAGGTGGAACTTGTGATTACTGGGACAAGACTTAAATCCCCCTTAGCCAATATTAATATGAATAGCAGGAATAGTCAAGGAGAGAGAAGATAATGAAAATGCATTTTTTTTGAAAGGGGTTGTCCAGAAAGGTACTTGATTTTTAATGTGTGTGTGATGCTGATTAACAAAACTTTTTAATTGTTTTACTGCAATTCAATTACAATTAAAGGGTAGCATTTATTATACTTTTATAGATAATACAAAGTAGTGTTTTTTAATTTTTAACGAATTGTACCATTGATTTTTTAAATTAATTTTCAGAAATTGCTTCACTTAATTCATTTTAAAACCACTAAACCCAAAAATCAAATTTTATGTCTGAACCTAAAAAGTTTGTTCCGTTTGTTTCGGCCGAAACAAACATGAAGGAGTTTACGCTTAGAGCCTTGCTTATAGGGTTGGTAATGTCTGTAGTGCTTGGTGCAGCCAACGCTTATTTGGGCCTTAAAGCGGGTATGACTATCGCAGCGGTTTATCCTGCTGCCGTGGTTGGAATGGCTATTCTTAAGCTAGTTAAAGGAAGTATACTGGAAGAGAACATCGCCCGTACGGTAGGAGCCATTGGTGAGTCGGTTGCTGCAGGTGCTATTTTTACCCTGCCGGCATTTTTTGTTGCAGGCCTTTGGGATCCGTTCTTTACACCGGGTAACTATGTTACATCAACATTAATTCTGGTTGCTGGTGGATTTTTAGGAATTATGTTTGTAGCATTGCTTCGCCGCGTAATGGTTGAAAGCACAGAGTTACCTTTTCCTGAGAGCGTTGCAGCAGCAGAGATTCATAAAGCAGGTCGTAGTGGAGGAGGAGGCTCCAAGTTCCTTTTTCGTGCGATGATTGTTGGTGCATTAGTAAAAATTCTTGCCGAGTTTAAGCTTTTTGCCTCTGCCTGGGAGCATTTTGTTTTATGGGGCAAGCAAACCATTGCTGGCAGTAATTTTATTGGACAAGGAGGAATGTTCCTCGGTTCACCCGGTGTTAGCCCTGCCTATATTGGTGTGGGGTATATAATTGGGCCAACTCTTGGTGCCCTTGCTTTTAGTGGAGGTATAATTGCCTGGGGCTTGTTAACCCCTATAATTCTGTACTTTATTGGTCCATCCATGGAATTGGCAGAAACTGCAACCTCAGCCGAATGGCTTGCAGCTGCAAAGGATGTTTGGGCTAGAATTGTTCGGCCAATAGCCATTGGCGGAATGCTAGTGGGTGCAGTTTATACTCTGTATAAAATGAGGAAAAGCCTTATAGAGGGAATTGCACGTTCAGTTAGTGATGTAAAAAAAGCAGCAACAGGCGCCCCTGCAAACACTAATAGAATTGAGAAAGATATTAGTTTTGCTTTTATTGTAATAGGAATAATTGCTGTAGCTGTAATCACGTGGGGAATAACCTTCTTCATTTTTAATACTGCGCTTTGGGTAGCAATTGTTGTTGCAATATTAATGACAATTCTGGCATTCTTCTTTGCTGCTGTTTCTGGATATCTGGTTGGTTTAATCGGTTCTTCAAACAATCCTGTTAGCGGCCTAACCCTTACAGCACTTCTTGTTACGGCATTGGTGCTTGTTGTTTTGGGCATTGAAGGGGGCGATGCAGGTGTAGCAGCAGTATTAGGTGTAGCTGCTATAGTTTGTGTTTCAGCAGCAGTAGCCGGGGAAATGCTACAAGACCTGAAATCGGGGCATATACTAGGCGGAACGCCATGGAAAATGGAGGTAGGTAACATTATTGGCGTTGTGGCCTCTGGTGCCGTTATGTTCTTTATCCTTACCATACTTAACGATGGCGATATTGCGCTGGGTAAGCAGCATGGATATGTAGGTGGCTTTGGAAGTGAGAGTTTACCTGCACCACAAGCCAGCTTAATGGCAATCCTTGCACGTGGTATTGTAGGAGGAGAAATGGCTTGGCCCCTTGTTATTGTTGGTATATTTATGGGCATTGGATTTATTCTCATGCAGGTGAAGAGCCCTATGCTTGTTAGCGTTGGAATGTATTTACCACTTACCACTACATTCGCAATTTTTGTTGGAGGAATAATTAAGGGTATTCTTAACCTTCTGTCGGATAGGTACAAGCATAATAGCGCTCAAAAGCAACGCACCGAGAATGTGGGTGTTCTGTTGGCATCTGGTCTTATTGCTGGCGAAGCGCTCATGGGGCTTATTATTGCCATGTTTGCAGTTGGAGGAGTATTCCTGTTCAACCTATTCTCCTTCTTTGAGAATCCCGCATTCCTTATTGGTTTTATTGTAATAATACTTGTTGCACTAATACTTATTATTATTCCATTTAGAAATGCTGGGAAAGCCGATGAGCCTGCACCACCAAGCGTAGGTCATTAGTTTAAAAATATTTAAAATCAATAAAGCCGATGGGTAATAACTCATCGGCTTTATTTCATTATATTTGCTTCATTCAACTTTTGTAACTTAAAGCATGTATCAATATGGCAGGTTTTTTTAAACGAAGAAGAATTCTTAAGAATACAAGTGCGTTGGATTTAGTCCCCGTTCGTTTATTTGATCATAAAACTAACGAGGAAGGCAATGTAACCATACTTGTGCCTAAGTTTAAGAACGAGAAATTTGCACGATTCTTCATTCCCTCGAGCAAATCAATTTATATTTCAATCCACCTTGATGAGCTTGGTTCTGCCACTTGGCTCGCAATGGATGGAAATAAAAACACTGATACGATTTGTAAGGAACTTTCTCAAAAGTTTGGTGATAAGATCCACCCGGCTCAAGAGCGTGTAGTGAAGTTTCTTTCTGGATTATACCACAACAAGCAGATTACATTTAAGCAGCTACTGGATGAGTGATAGTAAAAAGAGAAATCAAAAAGAATGCTCAAACCCTGACTAGGCTTGAGCATTTTTGCTATTTGCTCATAATATTTTTATGGAAAAAACGGATTCATGCGTTGCTGTCCAATTCCTCCAAATGGTGATACGCCCCATGCCGGACCATTGTTTACACCAAATGATGCCCCAATTGATACTTTATCAGATATTTTATAGTCCATCCCAAACGACAGGTGCTGATAGTCTGTTGTACCTATGCCAGATTCAAATGGCGACATATACAGCTGATCTTTTCCAAAGGCACCCATTCCGTAAATGCTTAACTTCTCATTTACTCTATACTCCCCATAGGCAAAGGCTTCGGCAGGGTTGCCTGTTTCAGGGTTATTCGATAATTGTCCCACTTCACTGCCAAGTAAAGGAACACTACCAGTGTTTGCATGAGAAAACTTACCTCCGGCAACTATGTTCAAACGCTCTGAAGCCATAAACGAAACCCTTGGGCTAATGTAACTTGACGATATTCCCCCTCCGTATGATGAGAAACTTGAGCCTACCTCAAAAGAGTAGTTGGTTTTACCAGAGAACTTGCTCCAGGGCTCAAATGTGCTCGTATCGTTTTGCTCCTGAAGATAGTAGGCAGGATGGTAAACCTCATGTAGTCTGCTTACTAGTTGTCCATTAGCATTTATGTAAAATGCTGAGATAAAAAATAAGACTACAATTCCTTTTATGTATTTCATGGCCTTATAGTGTTTGGTTGCTATACAATTATAGTAACCCAGAATCATCCGTAAAGTTATAAAAAAACTCACTTTTCTATCTTTTTATTGTGTTAAAAGTTCTAAAAACAGTTTATAATGATGATTCTTGGTGATATTATGTAATACCATTCGCAAAATTTTATAACTTAGTCAGCTGATGTAAGAGTTGAAGCAAATGATAATTTAACAATACAAACCATACTTTTTTATGGCTATCATTATCAGCGTAATAAATAACAAAGGAGGAACAGGTAAAACTACCACAGTGCTTAACCTGGGTGCAGCCCTTTCAAAAAAGAAAAAGCGTGTGCTGCTTGTCGATTTGGATAGTCAATGCAACCTATCCTCAGCATTTGGTATTCACTCTAACGAGTTGGGAATTGGCGATCTTCTTATCGGTTCGTGCTCAATAGATGATGTGTTAGAAAGGAATGGAAAGTTAAGTCTGATTCCTTCAACAGAGAAGCTACTAGACTACGAGTTTCAGCTTAACAACGAACCTGGTAGGGAGTATATGCTTCGCGAACAGCTGGATAAAATTAGCGATGATTACGATTTTATTCTAATAGATTGCCCGCCAAGTTTGGGTACGCTGTCAATAAACTCAATGGTTGCTGCTCAGGAGTTTATTGTGCCTATGCAGGCCGAGAATTTTGCTTTTATCGGCTTAGATAGAATCATGCTGATATCGGAGAAGGTGAAAAAACGGATGAATCCTAATCTGGAGTTAGGGGGCATACTATTTGTAAAGCTTTCGCCACGTACAAAGTTTAGTCAGGCGGTTATTACCAGCCTTTCCGAAAACGACAACTTTTCAGGAAAACTTTACAACACCTACATTAGGCAAGATATTTCACTTATGGAATCAGGTGCATTCAATCAAACTATTTTCGATTATGCTCCCAGAAGCCGAGGTGCTGACGACTACATGTATTTAGCAAAGGAAATACTTAAGAATCATGGCAAAAAATAAGCGGACTATAAACGATATACAGAAGGCTTTGCATACAAGTACTAAGTACATTAAGAAGGCCGATGATACCGATAGAAAAGTTGAGACACCAGAAAAAGCAGATAAATCCTCACGACCAGAGGTAGTTATTGACCCTGTGGTTTTGAAAAAAATTAAAATCCTTTCGCCATACCTTGGCGAAACACCCGAAGAAACTATCAATAAAGCGCTAAACCATTTTCTTAGGTTAAAATCCATGCAGCTGGAAAAAGCTATGCAAAAGTTAACAGAAGAGTAATTTCTTTGTTACTCTATTGTTATTAAAAAAATTTGCTTTTTGCAAAGCATAAATGGTGTCCATTTTATGCCAGGGAGATTTTGCTTTCTCATGAGTTTTAGCTCCCCTTGAACCAGTAACTCTATATAATTAAATGACGGACCTTACCACAGGGAATGTAGCAAAGCAGATTTTTAGGTTTGCTCTGCCAATGCTATTGGGTAGTTTATTTCATCAGCTATACAATATTGTTGATAGCATAATTGTTGGAAAATACTTAGGAAAGGAGGCGCTGGCATCAGTTGGAGCATCGTTCCCAATTATTTTTACCATAGTTGCATTGGTTATAGGTATTGGTAGTGGAGCGTCTGTTGTAATTTCGCAGTATTTTGGAGCAAAGGATGAAGAAAATGTGAAGAAGGCTGTTGATACGCTCAACATCTTTCTGCTTGTTATGGGTATTGTTATATCCGTGGTAGGTGTTTTTATTAGTCGATGGATTTTTACAATCCTACAGCTCCCAGAGGAACTGATGGACTCAGCTGTCTCTTACCTCAACATCTTCCTTATGGGAATGGTGGCGTTTTTTGGATTTAACTCAATCACTTCAATTCTCCGTGGTGTTGGCGATTCAAGAAATCCTCTTTACTATTTAATAATTGCTACGCTCTTAAATATTTCCCTCGATTTGCTTTTTGTACTTGTATTTAAATGGGGCATAAAGGGCGTTGCATGGGCTTCGGTTATAGCGCAGTTGGTTGCTTTTGTAATTGCGGTTATACATATAAATAAGCATCATTCTATTATTAGAATTGCTATATGGGGAATAACATTCGATTGGAAAATATTTGTACAGAGTATTAGAATTGGTTTGCCAACCGGCCTGCAACACACCTTTGTTGCGCTTGGAATGATGGCCTTGATGGGCATTGTGAATACTTTTGGAACAAACGTAATTGCTGGGTTTACTGCTGCAAGCAGAATAGATTCAATGGCATCGCTCCCCGCCATGACCCTATCGGCTGCGCTCTCCGTTTTTGTGGGGCAAAATTTGGGCGCCAATAAGTTTAGTCGAATAGTGAAAGGACTTAAATTATCATTAATATTCGCATCAATTATTAGTGTAACCATGACAGTTGTTGCTGTTTTTTGGGCTGTTCCATTAATGAAGATTTTTACCAATGATGAGGCAGTTATTGCCATTGGGCAGGAGTATCTTATTATTGTGAGTTTATTTTACCTATTGTTTTCCACCATGTTTATTTTTAATGGATTGCTGCGTGGTGCCGGAGCTACCTTGATTCCTATGTTTATTACCCTGTTTTCGCTTTGGCTTGTGAGGATTCCTCTTGCTGCATACCTAAGTAGATTCATAGGTGAACAGGGAATTTGGTGGGCAATACCTATTGCTTGGTTCTTTGGCGTTTTAGGCTCGTTCTTATATTATAGGATGGGTAATTGGAAAACAAAGGGCGTGATAAAGCATTAAAGATGATAGTTTAAGAAATGTTTATTAATTGCACCTTCCTCATTTTAGGCTTTCTAGAATCTGCTTTTTTTTATCATCTTTGTTTTCTTCTATTTTCTATGCAATAATCATAATGCTTTATTTGTATTTTGCGTATAATTATGGGAAGATATGATTAACGGTGCTATCGATGCATCTTTATAAATCATGTGAATATCACATTGTATGGTTGTATTAAGGGAATTTAATCATAATTTTAAAATAATAATAGTGTATGAAACCTAGAACTAACTTATCGCAGAAAGAGGTTGACCAAATTATAAACACCTGTGAAGTTTGCACAGTTGGAATGGTTGATCTGGAGGGCAAACCTTATGTTCTCCCTTTTAACTTTGGATATAAGGATGGAAAACTTTACATACATTCAGGCCCTGAAGGAAAAAAGATTGACGTATGGAAAAAGAATCCTCAGGTTTGCGTTTCATTCAGCACCGACTATGCCATGAATATTCGCAACAAGGAAGTTGCCTGCTCTTATTCTATGAAATATAAAAGCGTGCTTCTGCATGGGAATATAAAGCAGATTGTAGATCTAGATTGTAAAGCAACAATCTTAAATATAATAATGGAGAAATATTCCAGACGTTCAGATTTTTCATATAGTAAACCAGCAATTAAAAACGTAAGCGTTTTTGAAGTTGAGGTAAACAAAGTGGAGTCAAGAACCTATCTTTATTAAGTGGAGTAATTTAGCAAAATTTTTTGCGAATGCTTAACTGTTTATTTACGGTCTTTACGTGCAAACGTTAATTTAAAATTGTTTCGAAAAATATCCGTATTATTTTTCAATCGGTTTTAAAAAGTTTTATATTAGTAGAAGGTAAAAAACAACGTAAGGATTAGTTGCATGGCAAATATTAGAGATTTAAAAAAGGATGTAAAGCGCATGGTTCATCACCTAATGCAGGAGTGTTACGTGCATTTAGCCTACTCTCCTCCTTTACATCAGGAGAATGTGCTTGATATTATATCCGATACAATGGTACTTGAAAAGGAAACCATTCGTAGCATAATTCATTTAAATAGTGATAGTGAGAAAGACGTTAATGATTATTACAAGGCCGTTACAAGCGATTTTTACGATAGGATTGTTGAGCTAACCGAAAGGTTAAATTCATTGTCGTACTAGCGTTAACCGTGTATTGTACTTTCACATTGCAAATTCAAACTTAAAATTGATTTTTGAATATGAGTAGTTTTAACGATTTAGCAAAGTCCCGTTATTCATGTCGCTCCTACAGCGATAAACCCGTAACCAAAGAGACAATAGAGGAGGTGTTGGATTGCGCTCGCATTGCACCGTCTGCAACCAATGCACAACCATGGCGATATGTAGTAATTACACAGGAGCCATTACGTCAGCAGATTATTGATTGCTATGCGCGAAACTGGTTAAAATCAGCACCTGTAATAATTGTAGCATGTGGCGATTATTCTGCCTCGTGGCGTAGAGCCGACGGGAAGGACCATTGCGATATCGATATAGCCATTGGTGTTGACCATATAACGCTTGCTGCTGCCGACTTGGGGCTGGCTACCTGCTGGATTTGTAAGTTTGATGCCATAAAATGCGCCGAGTTGCTAAAACTACCTAAGAATGTTGCACCTGTGGCCCTTATACCCTTGGGCTATCCTCAGGATAAGAATAATTACTCTGATAAACACTTAGTTAGAAAATCGTTGGATGAGATTGTTTCGTGGGAGGGATATAGCTTTTAAACCCCGGTTCTGTACTTTCTCATTCTGCTTGCTAATCCTTTTGCATTCCCTGTGAGCTTATTCAGTAGGTTCCAAAAGTTTGGACCATGGTTTTTATGAACGGTATGGCAAAGTTCGTGAAGTATAACATAATCAATAAGTTCATCAGGCAGTTTCATAAGGTAAATACTTAGGTTTATGTTGTTTTTGCTAGAGCAGCTACCCCAGCGCGAGGTGATTCTTTTTAACCTAAGATTATTGTAATTAAAGCCATGCTTACGCGCAAACTCATCAACTCTAGTAGGGAGGATTTTTTTTGCCTCAATACGAAACGTTTCGTCAATTGCATTCAGTGCAACCTGCTGAATTCTTTCATCATTTATATCTAAATTGGAAGGGTAGTGGATGTTTATAGCCTCTTCTGTAATATAACCCCTAACTGAATTTGTTGTTTCAGGTATAAGTTTGAGCTTACGCTCACGGGTTTGATATTGGCTTAACTTTTTTGTTATATCAGGTTGCTCATTCAGCTTCTCAACTATCCAGCTTCTTTTACTTTTTACAAACTCTTTTGCAATGTACAATGGCAGATAACCAGGAATAGTAACCCTTACTCCTGTTGATGGACGAATAGAGATGCTTAATCGTTTTGCTTTGCGATTCCTTCTAAATTCAACATTGCCAACTAGGGGCATTGCCCAGGTCGTTGTTTCCTTTTTATTGCTTAATGCCATCCTATTGCGAAAGAATCCAGATGTTTGGGTGCTGCGATTTCCATACGTTCATAGAATCAACTGCCTCCTTGCGAGAGAGGAAAGAGCCTAACGTAACGGCATGCATGCCTGTTGGTTGCGAAATTATTTTTGATTTAAACCCTGACCTCTTCATGTCGGTTGAAAATTTCTCTGCATAGTTCTTATTTCTGAAGCTACCAACAATAATGTGGAACAGACCATCATTGGGGTACGTAATTGTAACTTCTTCTGAATCATCAGTGTTTTCAGGAGAAGACCTATCGCCTGTGATTCTTCCAGTATCTATCTCATCAGCCTCATTATCCATTCTATCGCTAAGCTCACTGAATTCATCATCAAGTTTCCTTTGCGGCTCTTCAGAACTTATCTCCTTATCCTCCTGAATCTCTTCTGCATCATCAGTAACAGCTGTTTTAATTTCGGTTTCGGCGTTTTTATCTTTACTGAAATTTATAATATTGGAGTTATACAAATACCACACTCCAACAACCGCAATTACCAGACAAATACCAACTAATGTTCCGGCAAGTATCGCTTTACCGGTTCCTGTGCTTTGTTTTGGGCTACTTGTTGATGCTTTCTTGCTCTCTCTAGGTGAAACCTCTTTAGGTTTGCTTTCTAATTTAGGCTTCTCAATCTCCTCTGGAGTTTTCTGAGCCTTCCTCTCTATGTATGCAGCAGCTGGCTTTTCTGTAGATGTTGGCTTCTTTGGTTGTTCTTCCTTGCTTTTATCAACATCCTTTTTCTCTGTTTTTTTGTTTGTAACCTTGCTAACTTCTGGAGGAGTATCGTCCTCTTTTGACTTACCTTCACTTTTCGGTGCTTTTTCTATAGGTTTTTCTATAGGTTTTTTAGGTTCAGGCTTAGGTTCAGGCTTAGGTTTAGGTTCAGGTTCAGGTTTAGATT
>JBKHAH010000022.1:0-39881 GCA_046542995.1 Bacteroidales bacterium | reverse complement strand
AACCGGAGATAAAGGAGAAACAGCCTTAATTGGAGGTAAGAGGGTGCCTAAATTCCATGAGCGTATTGAGGCCTACGGAACGGTTGATGAGCTGATGGCGTTTGTTGCACTGTTGCGCGATCAGGATATTGATGAGCAATGGAAGTCTGTACTAGTGCAGATACTTGACCGTTTAATGAGCTGCGCATCAATACTCGCGGCCGATTGCTCCGATTGTGAGGTGAAGATTCCTGAAATCTACAATGCAGATATCACTTTTCTTGAGGATGGAATGGATGCCATGGAGAATCAGCTGGAACCATTAACCTCCTTTGTACTGCCCGGTGGGCATCAGGCTGTTTCGCTTTGCCACGTGGCACGTACTATTTGCCGACGAGCCGAAAGGCTTACTATAAAGCTTAGCGAGAGTACTCCAGTACCAGAAAATCTGGTGGTTTTTCTTAATAGACTGAGCGATTTCTTCTTTACGCTCTCAAGGATTTTGGCAAATGATTTAGAAATTTCTCAAATTATTTGGAAACCTAGAGTTTGATTCAGTTTTTTTTTTATATTTGCATTAAAGCAATAAAACACAAGTATTTGAAAATCAAACACTTAACGTAATTTTATATGTATTGGACACTCGAATTAGCATCAAAACTTGAGGATGCTCCTTGGCCAGCAACTAAGGAAGAGCTGATTGACTACGCAATTCGCTCCGGTGCTCCCCTTGAAGTTATTGAAAACTTACAGGAATTAGAGGATGAAGGGGATATTTATGAAAGTATCGAAGATATCTGGCCCGATTATCCAACAAAGGAGGATTTTTTCTTTAACGAGGATGAGTATTAAGATGAAGCGGTTTTAGCTTCATTGTTTTTTCTAATTTATTACTCCCTGTAAAATCAGTCAATGATTTTGCAGGGCTTGTTTTTTTCTGGCGGTAAAGGTTCGCTTTAGTTTCAATGGGGATGTAAAAGTCAGGGTTAAAGTTTTCGGGAAAGATACTACCCTTACTTAATGGACGCTTACTATTGTGCCACACAAAACCGCTGAGCATCACATCCTGTAGTTCAACTTTTGCAATGGGAAAAAGGGTTGCATTGGGTTCATTCTTAAACATGATGCTTGATACTTTATTATCTCTTATTGCAATTGAGAGTCGGCTGCTTTCAGCCTTATTTACTGCCGATAGTTTTTCTTTATCTCGAATGTAATAAACGGTTTCTCCGTTACCATTCACATCGATCTTAACCAGGTTACCATTCTGGAAATAGCCTATCATCTCCCGGCCCTTAATCTGGTTAAACTTTGTTGAGTCCTCCTGCGAGCATACAAACGAGGCGCCATAAAACTCCATCCTGTCAATGTTCTCATTCTTGAAAAGAATTTTAATATCGTTCGCGGAAAGCTGGTGGCTCTCGTTCCAGAGTATTGGTGACTTGTGCATAAACAGGATTGAGTCCTGCCCATGAAAAACCATTGAGTCGCAAACACCCTGAATGTCGCTTCGGTAGAAGCGAACATTATCTACCCCTTTTACAAGTTGGTATAGGGTTGAGTCGGTGATTATGGAGTCCTTTACCGATTCTCCAATTATCAAATCGCCCCGATAGTATAGCGAATCGCCCTGTTCCGATATTGAAATGGCAACCGGATCTTTCCTTACCTCTGAGTACTCGGTTTTTTCGAAATAGTCAATCTCGTGACCGTAAAGAATAAGGTTTCTGGTGGTATCAATAATGCATCCATTGCCATTTATTTTTGCATACCCTTCCTCCTGGTCGTAATAAACCAAATCGCCAAACAGGCGTTGATCCCCGTTATCAATAAATGTATTGATTTTAAATTCCGATTGGTTAGTTTCCCTGTTATGCCAGCCGTCCTCGCTATATAAATACTCTTCTTCGCCATAAATTCTTGATGGCCCGTAAAAATATATGGTTTCAGTATCGGAATGGTACTCAAGGGAGTCGGTGTTTACAAGGATGTCGGGATCCTGATATGCAACCCCTCCTTCAAAAACATACCTCTTCTCGTTTGTATAGAAGTACCCACGCTGGCTAGAGAAGCGTGCATCGGATGTAGTAATAATACCGCCATTAAAAAAGTTAGCTGAGTTCTGCTGGGTATTAAAATCAATGAACTGCGTTACGAGGGTTGCTTCCTCATCAACCAGCCTTACTGTATCGCCTCTTACTTTACCAGTTTTTGTATTGCCGTTAAAGCGGAGCGTATCGCCGTAAAGGGTGCTGTTTTCCTGCATAATTACAACTCGGCTAAAAGCATCAAATCGGTTGGTGCCAACATATTCGTATGCGCTATCGCACTTCATGGTTGCGTCATCGTGACGAATAATTACATCGCCAATAAGCCTGCGTATTTCCTGCCCTTCGATTTTTAGGTTTCGCATCTGGTTGGCTTGCTCAATAACAATTTCTTTGCGTTGCTGTGCTTCAACCTGATGGTAGGCAGAAGTAGCCATAGCAAATGAAAGTACAATGTATGACAGAGCCTTACGAAACGTTTTCATGTAACGTTATTAAGTGCAGTTATTTTACCCATCCATCAATTTCAAAATCGCAATTTCTATATGAAGGGTCAATTTTTATGTAAGTTGATTTAATGTTTGAATCAATCCAGTTCATAAAAAGCTCCTGCTGCTTGTTGCTTTTAGCCATTTGCTGAATAATGGCGTAATCGTCATCAAGATTTGCCTTATGTTGTGGAATTATGCGGGTTAATTTTACTACCTTATTAACTGCATTGCCATGTTCATCGCGCGACTCAAAGGGTTCGCTAATTTCACCAACTTTTAATTTACGAATAACATAAAAATCTGATGGTGGGATATGATCACGTTCAAACTGAGAGGTTCCTGTTTGTTGGTTAACAACCAATCCACCGTTAAGGCGGGTTTTTTCATCCTCAGAAAAGCGCTGAGCAGCACGTTTAAATGTAAGGGAATCGGCCCTAATCAGGTTATTAATACTATCGAGTTTGTTTTGGTTCTGCTGCAGCTGACTTCGTGTGTATGAGGGTTTCATAAGAATATGGCGAACATTTACCTGATCGTTCCTTCTTTCTATCAATTGGATTAGGTGAAAACCATACTCTGATTCAACAACTTGACTTACCTGCCCATCGCGGAGGTTAAAAGCCACATCGGCGAAATCCTTAACAAGTTCGTCTCTCGATCTGAATCCAAGCTCACCACCCCGGGAGGCGCTTGCTCTATCTTCTGAGTAGGCAACAGCTAGGGTAGAGAATCGCTCGCCTTTAAGTATCCTTTCCCTAAGTTCAAGCAGCTGCTCTCGAACAGCCATTTTGGCCTCGGCAGAGGCGGGCGGGTTGAGCACTATCTGTCTGTATTCGTAATGTTCAGGTATAGTGGGTAAGCTATCATTCGGAAGTTCATTAAAAAATTTTTCAATACCTGAGGGGGTAACTGCTGCGTTCTTAACAATCTTCTCTTGCATTTGCTGAGCCAGCAGGTTCTCTCTTATTGATTTCCTTAAATCGTCCTTAATTTGGTAAATTGATTTATTGAAATATTCTTCCAGTGCGGCTTCCGATCCTGCCTGGCTAATGAAGTACCTTAGTCGGCGCTCCAGTTCGCCTTCAACCTGACTATCAGTAACTACAATACTGTCAAGCTCGGCGTGGTGTAGCATAAGTTTATGTACAAGAAGATCTTCAAAAACTTTGCATTTTATGTCACCTTTAATTTCGGATTCCTGCATTTGTAATCGAAGACGCTCCTGTTCAATATCTGAGAGTAAAATTTTTTCTTTACCAACAACAGCTAACACCTGATCAATTACAATATCATTTTGGGCTTTAATGTTAAAGCTATAAATGAATGACACAGCAGTAAGAAGTATGGCTAATTTTCTGAAATGATTTTTATTACTCATTTTAAGGCTTGATTTAGTCAAGGTATAATTTTATTTGATTATGATTCCTTGCATCGTTATACATTTTTGTTTCCAGATCGCTAATAAGCATCTTTTTTCTCTTATTTATAAGAATATCTCGAATGTTTTCTTTTTCGTACGATAGGGGGGATTGTTCTCCTCTTGTAAGTACATCCCTTAGGTTCACCAGGTAAGCGTAGGTTCCGTCATTCATTTCAATACTCCTGTTTCTTGAGAGAAAAAGGTCAATGTTTTCTATCTTTTCTGGCAGTTCCCTTTGAATTTTTGAGAAGGATACCCAGTCGTCGTTAAAATAGTCATACTTAACTGCCACCTGATACGCTAAATTATCGATGGTTTTAATGTCGTCCTCATTATTTGATTTGTACAGACTTTTTATTTTATCGTAGTACTGATCATCTATAGGTATTTTAACAAAAAGTGCCTTTACTATATTCTCGTTAAGCATGAAGTTGGATCTATTCTCTTCGTAAAACTCCTCAATCTCTTCGGTTGTTATGACTGTATCGAGTTTCTGTCGTATAAACTCTTGCTCGTATTTAAATATTAGCAGTGAGGTTCTGTAATCTTCAAGTTGCTGGGTTACATTCTTTTGTTTTACCGATAAGTTCTTTTCTGCTTTTTCTAGCAGCAGCTGTTTTCGCACCCATCTATCAACGTATGCCATGAGTATTTGGGTACTATCTGACTCGCTTGCGCTAGCTGGGAAAATATCATTAATATCAGATTGATATAGATACTTATCGTGAACTCTGGCTAATGGTTTATCGTTACCAGAATGCTGCTCTACACAACCTATGAAAAGCAAAAAGACTGGAACCAAAACCAATGCGTATAGTAATGTATTTCTTGAATGTATGCTCATTGTACAATATCATGGGTTTTCTGAACCACAAAGATTACCATAATTTATTGAGTAAAAAAGCTAATTTAGGTTAGAAGAGATACTTTCAAAAACTTTATTATTAACCTTAACCTCATACTTCTCTTTAAGGGATTTTACCCATTTCTCTTCAAGAAACTCCTGATAATCTGCAATTACCTTACCCTTAACCTGATCAAATGGCTTGGGAACATCATTCTTAGTTGAGATGTACTTAACAAAAGATGCTCCATCTTCATTTTTAGAAATACTTGACATGCTTTTATCCCAATTCTCATAACCTTCTAACAGGCTATCGTTTGGTAGTAAATCTGTTTCTGTAATTGTTAAAAGGGTATCGCCATCGGAAACAAACCATTTATTAATAAATGACTCATTGTCAAGTCTTCTTCCTCTCCATGATTTAGCTTTTTTCTTGGCTTTCTCTGCTGTTTTAGCATCAGCACTTCTGTAAATCTTAACATTAATCAATTTATCCCATTTGTAATTGTCAATGTTTTGTTCATAAAATACTTTTAGCCCTTCCTCGTCGTTAGCAGCTTCTTTCCATACATTCCTATCCATAATCTCAAAAAGGAGAATACCATCGTAGTACTCCTTTAGGAGGTGATTAAAATCCGGATTTTTGTTAATTAGCTGTTTTTCTTCGTGCTCAATTGCAACTTTCTCAATCAGCTGATTAAGCATTATGTTGGGAATATTCTTAAGCGAAGCATTCTTAATTTGATTATGATTTTTGGTTATATACTCATGTAGATCTTTGATAGTAAAGATCTCATCAGCAAATTCGAAAAGATGATTATTTGCATAGGATCTTGGAAGCATCCAATTCCCTTTATAAACTGATGAATCAATAATATTAATGGTAGTTTCAAGTGTGTTAGTGTCCAAAGAAAAGTTATACTTATCCTTTAATTTCTCAACAAATGCTTTTCTGCTTATACGTCCTCTTTCGTCCTTTGCCACCTTGCTTTTTATCTCTGGGTACATCTCTTTGAATGTACCAACGGTCTTTTTATCAAGAAGTTTTACTATATGCCAACCAAACTGAGTTTTAAAAGGCTCTGATGTTTCACCAGTTTGTTCGAGAGAGAAGGCAACCTTCTCAAATTCAGGAACCATTCTGCCAGAACCAAACCACGGTAGTTCTCCACCATTCTTTGCGCTGCCAGGATCCTGACTGTTCTTACGAGCAAGTTCAGAGAAATCCTCATTGTTAAGAACCTCTTTGTAAATGCTATCAATTTTATCTTTTGCTTCCGCTTTTTGTTCTTCGGTTGCATTTTGAGGAATACCAATCATAATGTGCGCAGTTTTAACCTGCCCCATGGTTGGGCGCTTATCGTGAACTTTGATAATATGGTAGCCAAAGCGGGTACGAATGGGCATGGATATTTTACCGACCTCAGTATTAAATGCAGCACTTTCAAAAGGGTAAACCATTTGGAATGCGGTGAAGTAACCTAATTTTCCACCATTACGTTTTACCGATGGGTCATCACTTGTAGCTCTGGCAACCTCTTGAAAAGGCTCCCCGTCAAGGATACGCTCCCTTATTTTTAAAGTTTTATTATAAAGCATTGTGGTATCTTCCGGAGTGGCTTTTTCAGGAACACCAATAAGTATATGGCTGGCACTAACTTCGTATTTTAGCCTCTCGTAGGCTTCACGTATTATCTCATCCTCCGTTTCCTTGTCAACTAGTTGAGGCTGTATAAGTTGCTTTTTATAGCTGTTGAGTTCCTGCTTAAACTCTTTAGTTTCGTGTAAACCTTGATTTTTTGCCTCTACAACCTTTAGTTTGTAAGTGATAAAAAGGTCAAAATACTCTTCAAGTGATTTCTTATCGGTATCGGCAACCATTTGGTTATTTTTAAGGTAAATGCGTTCAAATTCGCCGCGCGTTACTTCTTCGTCGCCAATTGTTACCAAAACCTCATCACTATTCTGAGCAATTAAACTATTAAAGCTAAGCAAGCTAATTAGGCTAATTAGGAATATACGTAACATTTTCATATTTAAATAAGTTAAGTTTTGTAAAAATTATTATTTACCTGCTATAGTTAGGAGCCTCCCTTGTAATTGCCACATCGTGAGGGTGGCTTTCAGTTACTCCTGCGTTGGTTATTTTAACGAACTTGGCATCTTTAAGCGTTTTAATGTCTCTTGCACCACAGTAGCCCATCCCGGCGCGTAAACCGCCAATCATTTGGTAAAGTACCTCGGCTAATGTGCCTTTATAGGGTACTCTGGCTACAATTCCTTCAGGAACCAACTTTTGTATATCGTCCTCAACATCCTGAAAGTACCTATCTTTTGAACCTTGCTGCATTGCCTCAAGAGACCCCATCCCTCTATATGACTTAAACTTTCTGCCATTATAAATAATTGTTTCCCCTGGTGATTCATCAACACCGGCAAACATTGAACCTGCCATAATTGAATCGGCTCCGGCTGCTAAGGCCTTTACAATATCTCCAGAATACCTAATGCCACCATCGGCAATAACTGGGATTCCAGTACCTTTTAGTCCTGAAGCTACGTCATAAATTGCATTTAGCTGGGGTACGCCAACACCTGCAATTACTCGGGTTGTACAAATTGATCCTGGCCCAATACCTACTTTAACAGCATCGGCACCTGCATCAACCAATGCTTTTGCTGCCTCGGCGGTTGCAATATTCCCTACTACAACGTCAAGTTGAGGATATTGTTGCTTAACTTGCTTAAGCATATCAACAACTCCCTGGCTATGACCATGGGCCGTATCTATAACAATGGCATCTACCTTAGCATCAACCAGCGCTTTTATTCTTTCCATTGTATCGTGGGTAACGCCAACACCTGCAGCAACTCTTAGCCTTCCCTTGGAATCTTTACATCCTTTAGGGTTGTCCTTGGCTTTTGTTATATCCTTGTATGTAAGTAGGCCAACAAGTTTGTAGTTATCATCAACAACGGGCAATTTTTCAATTTTAAATTCCTGAAGAATTGCTGCCGCTTCGTCGAGGTTAATGGTTTTAGTTGTTGTAATAAGCCGTTCGGTGGTCATTATATCTTTAATGGGAGCATCAGTATTTCTCTGAAAACGTAAATCCCTATTGGTTACAATTCCTATTAATTTTTTATCTGGATCTACTACCGGAATGCCTCCAATTTTATATTCTTTCATCAGTTTAAGGGCATCCTCCACAGTTGCCTCCTTATTAATCGTTACCGGGTCGTAAATCATTCCGCTCTCAGCCCTTTTCACTGTTTTAACCTGTTTAGCCTGTGCCTCAATGGGCATGTTTTTATGTATTACACCCATGCCCCCTTCTCTCGCAATAGCAATAGCTAGCGACGATTCTGTTACAGTATCCATAGCTGCTGAAATTACGGGAGTATTTATTTTTATATTTCGGGTAAGCATGGTTGAAATGTCAACATCGCGGGGAAGAATGTTTGAATATGCAGGAACAAGAAGAACATCATCGAACGTAAGTCCTTCGTACACAATTTTTTTGTTTGAAAAAGACATAGAGTAATATTTTAGAATTTCAGACTGCCAAGTTACAAAAAAAAGTATTGAAGAATAGGGTTGTTTTTTAATAATAAACCTTGCTCTAGCACTAAATCCTTTTACTTTTGTCATAAGTATTATCTTTATTGTTGTGAATACGTTTGAGAAAATATTATATAAGTACTGGGGGTTTACCAGTTTCAGGGCAATTCAGCAGGATGTTATAGAGTCTGTTTATAACGGAAAAGACACCCTGGCGCTAATGCCAACTGGAGGAGGAAAATCCATAACTTTTCAGGTGCCAGCATTGGGTAAGGAGGGCATTTGTATAGTGGTAACCCCGCTAATTGCTTTAATGAAAGATCAGGTTGAAAACCTGAAAAAGAAGGGAATTAAAGCAATAGCAATACATTCAGGTCTTACTAAGCATGAAATTGATGTTGCACTGGATAATTGTGCTTACGGCGATTATAAGTTTCTTTACCTCTCACCAGAAAGATTAACAACCGAACTATTCAGGGTAAGGCTTCGTAAACTGAACGTCAATTTAGTTGCTATTGACGAGTCTCATTGTATATCGCAGTGGGGATACGATTTCAGACCATCGTATTTAAAAATTGCGGAGCTCAGAGAATTGCTTCCCCATACACCTTTTTTAGCAGTTACCGCAACCGCTACACCACAGGTTGTTGATGATATTCAGTATCGTTTGGGCTTTAAGGAGAAGAATGTTCTTAAGATGAGCTTTGAGCGTAAGAACTTGGTGTATCTGGTTAGGAACGTGGAGGATAAAAACAAGCACCTGCTTAAAATTGTTAATGCAATACCCGGTACGGGAGTAGTTTACGTAAGGAATAGACAGAAAACTAAGGATATAGCTGAGGTGCTCCAAAAGGAAGGGTTTAAGGCAGATTACTACCATGCTGGTTTATCTTCCGATATACGGAGTAGTAAGCAGGATGATTGGCAGAGTGATAGGACTCGAATAATTGTATCGACCAATGCATTTGGCATGGGCATTGATAAACCCGAAGTACGTTTTGTTGTACATATGGATTTGCCCGATTCGCCAGAAGCATACTTTCAGGAGGCGGGTAGGGGAGGCCGCGATGGAAAACTCGCCTACGCGATTTTGCTGTATAACAATTCCGATAAAGCCAAGGTGGAACAGAGAATTGAATCATCGTTCCCTGATCCAGCCGAGATAAAACGATGCTATAATGCTTTGTGTTCGTACCTAAATGTTTCAATAGGTGCTGGTAAAGGCGAAGTGTATGATTTTAACCTGATTGATTTTGCATCAACATTTAAGTTTAATTATATTAATGCTTATAGCAGCTTAAAATTTCTTGAACTTGAGGGGTATATAGAGTTAACCGACGAGCTGGATAACCCCAGCAGAATAATGGTACTTGTGAATAAAACGGAGCTTTATAAATACCAAGTGGCTAATGCAGATATGGATGGTTTTATTAAACTCCTACTCCGAAACTATGCAGGTTTATTTTCAACCTACGTTAAAATTGATGAACCTTACATTGCCAAATTAGCAGGAATACCCTTGAAGGCTGTGACTGAAAATTTAATAAGACTTGGTAGAGCTAAGATAATTAACTACATACCCCGAAAAAAAACGCCTCTGATAATTTTTACCGAGGAGCGTTTAGATGATAAGAATTTGAGGATTAGCAAGGAGCATTATCACCAGAGAAAGGAACGGTACTTAAAACGGATTGAGGCAATGGTTAGCTACGCATCGGGAACGGCTAAATGTAGGAGCGTTTCGTTACTTGAGTATTTTGGTGAGAAGAATGCTTATCGCTGTGGAAAGTGCGATGTTTGTACCACAAGGAATGAGTTGGATATTAGCAAATATCAGTTTGACCAAATACTGGATGATTTAAAAGATACACTGAGTGAGAAAGAAGTTGGAGTTGAGGAACTTGTGGATAGCATTAACCATTCAACCGAGAAAACAACAAGGGTTATTCGTTGGTTATTAGATAACAGTAAGATAACAAAAACAGAGAGTGGTTTGTTAACATGGAATAATAAGTAGGAAGTTTTTTGTTTAAAGTTGCTTTTAACAGTTCGTTATGTTTTTATAACAGTCTAATAATCAGCACATGCTCCGACTTCGCTCAGCATGACTTAAGTTACTGTTGTTGTGGTATTTGTCATTTTGAGTTGCCTGCACTGAGCCTGTCGAAGTGAAGTCGAAAAATGAAAGTTTAACGAACTATAGGTATTAACATTAATGTTAATAAATTGAATCGAGCCATGACAATACTATTTACACACACATTCCATGATTATATAGGAGAAAAAGTTCTGGCTAAATTTGAACACAGGGAGCCATGGCGAGTTCCATCCCAGCCTTGCCAGCAGGCAGGTGTACCTTTCATAATTAAAAAATAAACGGATGAAAGTTGCAGTTATAGGTTCAGGGGTTGCCGGATTGGCCATTGCCATTAGGCTTGCTGTTAAAAGTTACAGCGTAACGGTATTTGAGAAGTCTGCTAAAGCAGGCGGTAAACTCAATGAGATTAGAATGGGCGATTTTAGGTTCGATACAGGGCCCTCTCTGTTTACTTTACCTTCGCTAGTTGATGAGTTGTTCACCCTTGCTGGTGCCGATAATGAAAATTCTTTTAAGTACAAGAAGCTTAAGAATGTTACTCGCTACTTTTATCCTGATGGAAAGGTACTAAACTCCTGGGCTGATCCCGAAGAATTTGCCAACGAGGCGCAGGCCGTTTTTAATGAGCCGGCAGAAAATATCAGGAAGTACCTGATGGAGTGTAGTGAGCTTTACAGGCTTACTGCCAATATGTTTATTTATAGCCCGTTCCCAACGTGGAAGGGCTTCTCTTCTAATGAAGCCAAGGAGATTGGAAAGAATATTAAGAAGCTTAAGGCATTTTCAACAATGCATAGGGTTAACAGGCAGAGTTTTTTGCAGAATCATACCATTCAACTTTTCAATAGGTTTGCTACTTATAATGGTTCAAATCCATACAAAGCACCGGGTACCTTAACCATTATTCCTCACCTTGAGCACAATGTTGGAGCCTATTTCCCCGAAAAGGGAATGTACTCCATTGCTCAGTCATTGGAAAAACTTGCCAGGAAGCTTGGTGTGAAATTTGAGTTTAACTGCCCCGTACAAAGAATTGACTATAAGGGAGGGAGAGTTGCAGGAGTAACTGCCAAGGGTGTTCACGCACCTTACGAAATGGTTATAAATAATACCGATATTTTTACCGCTTATCCTGAGTTGATGCCTGATAGGAAGCTTAGCTGGTTTTATGGTCGTCAGGAGCCCTCTTCCTCTGCATTAATTTTTTACTGGGGTATAAAGGGAGCTTACTCTAAGTTGGATTTGCATAACATCCTATTTAGCTCCAATTATAAGCAAGAGTTTAAGATCCTCTCACAGGGTAAGATTTCATCAGACCCAACAGTTTACATTTTTATTAGCTCCAAGGCAGTTAAAGGTGATGCTCCCGAAGGCCATGAGAACTGGTTTGTTATGGTTAATGCGCCATACGATAAGGGGCAGGATTGGAAGGAGATAATCAAAACAACTCGCGATAATATTCTGAAGAAGATAAAGTATGAGCTTGATGTTGATATTCAGCAGCGTATAGTTTGTGAAGATATCCTATCGCCGCCTTTAATTGAGCAGCGTACCGGTTCATATAGGGGCTCACTTTACGGAATTAGTTCCAACAATAGGTTTGCTGCTTTTAGTAGGCATCCTAACCATTCGAAAAAGATTAATGGGCTTTACTTTACAGGAGGAAGCGTACATCCTGGAGGTGGTATCCCATTGTGCCTTGCATCAGCAAAAATTGTAGATAACCTTATTAAACCAATATAATCATGCTAGATTTTATAAAAAAGCATAAAATAATTATCGTTAAGTTTCTAATTATTGCTGGCTACGGAATTTCAATCCCAGGCCTTTGGATGATGCGAGATAATCCCCAAGCCTATCAGCTTAGCTGGATTTTCACAGTTTTATCATTTTTACTGTTAATGCTTTTTCATAAGCCATTAAATTATAGGTTTGCCATGTCCATTCTTGCTGTTGGAATTGTTGGCTGGCTTGCTGAGGCCGTTGGAACGAATACTGGGGTTGTTTTTGGAGATTATGCTTATGGCCCGTCACTGGGGCCAAAAATATGGGGAACACCTTTTACCATGGTGGTTAACTGGATGATTTCAGTTTATCTGATAGTGATGGTGATAAAATCGAAAATTATAAATATTTGGCGGTTGGGCTTTGCAGGGGCATCGTTAATGGTTATTTATGATATTTTGCTTGAGCCTGTTGCCATACGTTTAAATATGTGGAGTTGGGGAACGGAAACACCACCATTACAAAACTATATTGCTTGGTTCGTAATATCTTTTCCCTTAGTAATGCTGCTTGGTAAGTTTGTTAGGAATGCATACAATCCTTTGGCATTGTTACTTTTTGTTTGCCAACTGCTATTCTTTGCGGCGCTTAATATAATGATTACTTTTTGGGGAATGTAACCTGTCCCTAAGTTGAGCGATATTAGTGAAACGAGATATCGCTTTACTTAGAAATAGCCCCGATTAAGAAAATGCTTACATTTCCTTAATCAATTGAGTAGAATCGCTGAATCTGGGTTGAATTTTACTAGAGTTTGTTGCTTGTTATAATGTTTGCTCCTTTGTCCTTTATCTCAACTTCTATTTTCTCAAACTCTTTAGGATTAAGTGGTCGGGTTGCATCCTCAATGAGGGATGTTTTAAAGTTTTCCTTGAGCGAGTCTAGCAAAGTAAAGTACACGCAAACATCGGCAGCAAGACCACAAAAGTATAAATCAGTAGCACCCTTTTCGCGCAGATAGCCAGCCAAACCCGTACTTTTTCTGTGCCCATTATCAAAAAAGCCGCTATAGCTGTCAGTATCTATGTCCATGCCTTTTCGGAAAATGGCAGATATGGCATTGGTATCCAAATTTTCATGAAATTTTGCTCCTTTGGTTCCCTGAACACAGTGGTTGGGCCATAAAATTTGCTCCAATCCGTGCAAGTCAATGGTTTCAAACTCTTTTTTACCAGAGTGATTGCTAGCAAAGCTGGCGTGGTTGTTTGGATGCCAATCTTGGGTGGCTACTATCAAATCAAATTTTGGTTGTATTTTATTAATTACAGGAATAATTGCGTTGCCATTCTCAATGGCCAATGCCCCACCGGGCATAAAATCATTCTGAGGATCGACAATTACAAGGGTTCTCATATCAGCTCTTTTTATGTGCAACAATCATATCGTCTCGTTGTTTCTTTAGCTTATCGCTAATTCCAACCCTGTATATATGAGGATTTTCAAAACGTTTGTATTCTTCAGGCAGCAAGGCAAGTCTTTCCCTGCTATATGTTGCAATGTCATTTATAGTTCTGGGATTTGCTGTTCGTTCCCCATTCTCCATTACTTTTTCAAGTAACGGTTCCTTTACGCATTTTTCTATGCAGGTTGATTTATGGGGGGTGAATGGATGGTGTATGTTCTGTAAATCAATCTCCTCCCTTAGGGTAATTGCATCGGCTCCAATCCAGTGCCCGTCATTTGCCGATATTCTGTAAACCTGTTTTCTGGAAGGTAAAGTAATTTTTCCAATATTTTCCGAAAGCTTAATCCGTGGCTTATTGTTAGTGTAAGCCAATTTATATACTCCATCAAGGGCTGCGTCAGGACTACCAATTACAAGGTTGGTTCCCACGCCAAATACATCAATGGGTGCCTCTTGTTCAAGAAGACTCTTAATTACGTATTCGTCAAGCTGGTTTGATACGGCAATCTTTACATCATGCAAACCCTCATCATCAAGCAGCTTTCTGCTTTTTTTGGCAAGATATGCCAAGTCGCCGCTGTCGAGGCGAATACCTTTTAGGGAGTGCCCCTGAGCCTTCATCTCATTTGCCACTTTTATTGCGTTTGGCAAACCGCTTTTAAGCGTATTGTATGTATCAACCAATAGTACGCAGTCGTTTTGGTGTGCCTGAGCAAAATCCCGAAAAGCATTGAGTTCATCGTCGTAGCTTTGTATGAATGAGTGGGCCATGGTTCCGGAAACGGGAATGCCATAATCGCGCCCGGCGCGTACGTTGCTGGTTGAGTTAAAACCTCCAACCATGCTGGCACGGCTGGCGTGGTAGCCGCCTGTGCCATGGGCTCTGCGTAAGCCAAAATCAATCAGTTTCCGGTTACCTGCAACCTGCCTCATTCGGCTGGCTTTGGTTGCAATAAGCGTTTGGAAGTTGAGTATATTAAGTAGCAGGGTCTCTACAATCTGTGCTTCAATTATTGTGCCTTCAACCTGCAGGATTGGTCGTGTTGGGAAAACTATATCGCCCTCTTTGCTAGAGTAGATGGTGCCTTTAAACCTAAAATCTTTCAGGTAATTAACAAAACTGCTGGGAAAGCCAATAGACTTTAAAAATTGCAGGTCGTTGGAGTTGAATTTTATATTCTCAAGTATGTTAAGAACATCCTCTAATCCAGCAAATATTGCGTATCCACCCTCAAAAGGTAATTTTCTGAAAAAGTAATCGAATACAGCTTGCTCGCTCTGCCTACCTTTATCAAAATAGCTTTGAGCCATTGTTAGCTCGTACTGGTCGGTATATGTAGCGGTAAAATCTATCATAACCAAAGTTTATTGTAAAGTTAAGGAGAAACAGGTGAAGTGCCGTAAAGTTTTTGCTTTTATTAATGATTGTTTTGAAAATATACTTAGAAAGCATCTGTTTTAAAGGTGCAAATATCTTTTTTATGGGACTTCGAGCACTTCGAGAGCCTCAGTGCCCGCTTCATCGTCCGGCTTTCGAATGTCTGACTGCCTGCTCGACTGTTGCAGTCAGGCGGGATGCATAGCAGGTAGGTTTATCTGACATCTCTTTGTCAGGCAATGACTGCTATGGTTTAAATGTTAAAGCGGATTATCATAACTATTTATCTGCCCATATCTTTAAATACTTATCTTTTTGTTCTTGCTTAGCAGGGAATATCTTGCTAAAAATAACAATGGCGATTAAAGCAAAAACAATGCCCGGCAGTATTTCATATAAATCGAATAGTCCGCCCTCAAATTGTTTCCATATCAGTACGGTTGCTGCTCCGGTAATCATTCCTGCTAAAGCGCCACCAGCCGAAATGTTTTTGTTGTATAGCGACAGGATGATGATTGGTCCGAAAGCGGCCCCAAATCCTGCCCATGCGTATGATACCAACGATAATACTGTTGCATCCTGATCCATAGATATATAAAAAGCAATTAAAGCGATGGCAATTACTGTTGCTCTGCCTATCCAAACCAGCTCCTTATCGCTGGCATTTTGCTTTATCACTTTCTCGTAAATATCGCGCGTTAAGCATGAGGATGAAACCAGCAGCTGCGAATCGATGGTACTCATTATAGCAGCCAGAATAGCAGCTAACACAAAACCTGCAATCCATGGATTTAGCAGGAGTTCAGAGAGGGTGATAAATATTTTTTCGCTGTCATGTAAGCTAGCATTGTGAGCCGCAACATAGGCGATGCCAAAAAATCCAACCATTAATGAGCCAACAATAGAGACGACCATCCAGCTCATGCCAATATATTTGGCAGTTTTTACATTCTCTAGCCTGTTTATCGACATAAAACGTACAAGAATATGCGGTTGTCCAAAATATCCTAGCCCCCAGGCTAATAGAGACACTATGCCGATAAAGGTTGTCCCTGTCCAGAGATTTATATAGTCGGGATTAATTCCTTTTACAACCCTTATCGTTTCGGAGATACCACCAATCTCATTAATGGTAATAATTGGGACAATCAGTAATGCCAGCATCATAAGTGTGCCCTGAAAAAAATCGGTCCACGATACGGCGTTGTAACCACCCAGAAAAGTATACGAGACAATGGTTATGGTTCCAACAATCAATGCAGTTTGATAGTTTAGGTTAAAGGTGGCTTCAAAAAGTTTGGCTCCGCCAACAAGCCCCGATGATGCATATAGCGTATAAAAAACAAGGATTACGATTGAAGATACAATACGGAGATTTCTGCTGTTAAAACGGTTTGCAATAAACCCAGGTATTGTAATGGAATTGTCAAGCTTTTCGGTGAAGTTACGTAACGGGCGGGCAATATAATGCCAGTTTAAAAAGGCGCCAATGGTTAATCCAATGGCAATCCAGCTGCCGCTAATACCCGTAGTGTATATTAAGCCAGGGAGCCCCAGCAACAACCAACCGCTCATATCTGATGCTCCTGCCGAAAGGGCAGCAACTATAGGGTTTAAACCTCTTCCACCTAGAACGTAGTCGGAGATATTGTTAGTTCGGTAGTAAAAATAGAAACCAATGGCTAGCATCCCAACGATATAAATCGAAAAGGATATGATAATAGCAGTATTCATCATAAGAATAAGATTTACATTGGAAATAAAAACAAATTACAAAAAAACTACTAATAAAGTACAGAACAGATTTGTTTTATCCTAATCATTGGTTTAGCCCTATAGTTTTTTTGCACATAAAGTAATGCTTTTGTGGACGAAGATATTGGATTAAATCGTACTGTAATTATGATGAAAATTCGAAGTTTTGCTAGTACAGGAAAAGATGCTTGGAGGCGATCCTTTTCCTTATGTCTAATGCCATCAGATTTTTAACAAATTCATGACCCCTTTAAAAGTTTAAAGAATGAAGGGGTTGTTCCAATTGAATTGCTTCTTTTGTAGGACGTTCCATATATCTGATGGGAAAGGTTCATGGAATTCAATAAGTATCCAAGCGCAAGGCCATAATACAATAGATACATGCATTGATAGCTTGCGCTTGGAGAATTCTGTAATTGACCGCAACTAGTGCCTAAATTTAATGCAACTTTGTGCACCCTGCAATTTCCAGATGCTAATTCATGTTGACATCGCCGATTCTTATATCATCTATTTGCCAGAACCAGTTCCACCCAGACGAAACATAGCGAAATCGAATAATGACATTTGTCTCGTCTTTGTAATCATCTAAAAAAATTACGGGCGTGTCATTTGTTATTGTATTATACTTTATTAAATTGATCCAGTCCGTACCGCCATCTATGCTAATGTCAACATCTCCATAAGAACTTCCAAGCTGTCGAAAGTAACTTCTCAAAGTTAAAGCAGGATTTTCCATGCTGCTAAAATCCATAGTTGGAGTACGAAGGTCGGTATCCATGGTTGTTCCACTGCCAGCATTATCGCTATTGGCATCTGCGAATTTTCCGGAACCACCAGTGTAGTTACTGTAGCCGGTACTTGAAGAGCTTAACCAAACTTCATCGCCTCCGTTATTTAAAACATTCCAGCTTTCAGGAGGGAACGCGCCCTCAAAATCTTCATCAATAAGGAGTGAAATAAATTCAAGACTTTTTCTGGTTATAACTAGCGTATAGTCTCGACTATCAATTCCTTCACCATAGTAAACTTCAATAGTTAGAGTATTGTTACCTACATTCAAGTTCATAGGCTGAACCTTTGAAAAAATAATATCATCATCCTCGCAGAAGCTTTCAGCAGTTACAGTAATTTGGGTCGTGTGGTAAGTAACTTCTACCTCGTATTCAGTGTGTTCCGCATTAAACTCTGGTATTAATACGTGTTCTCCAACAGATATATTTGATAATAGGCCGCTGCTCAACCATTTTGCATACACTGTAATGTCCTCTGTTACAATAGTAGTGGCAGAAAACTCTGTCCCCTCGCCATTTACTTCTGTAAACCACCCTCCAAAGGTTAATCCGGTTTTTTCCGGAGGTGTAGGTAACTCATCTATTGTAATTGCGGGGCTTTCTACCTGAATAGTTACTGGATCTGCTTCAACCTCCGCATCCTGCGAATCAAAGGTTACAGTATAGCTGTACGTATCCCACTTTGCATATACAGTGATGTCGTTGGTAACAACTGTTTCAGTACTAAAGGCAGTTCCTTCACCGTTTTCCTCTGTCCACCAGCCATCAAAGATGAATCCGGTTTTTTCCGGAGGTGTAGGTAACTCATCTATTGTAGTTGCGGGGCTTTCTACCTGAATAGTTACTGGATCTGCTTCAACCTCCGCATCCTGCGAATCAAAGGTTACAGTATAGCTGTACGTATCCCACTTTGCATATACAGTGATGTCGTTGGTAACAACTGTTTCAGTACTAAAGGCAGTTCCTTCACCGTTTTCCTCTGTCCACCAACCATCAAAGATGAATCCGGTTTTTTCTGGAGGCGTTGGCAACTCATCTATTGTAATTGCGGGGCTTTCTACCGTAATAATTTCTGGATTTGCTTCAACCTCCGCATCCTGCGAATCAAAGGTAACTGTAAAAGTATAATCTAGTTGTGCGGGTTGGTAAAAAATAATACTGTCAACATCAGCTGGGTTAATTGATTGTTTGTTAATTACCACCCCATTTTTCATCACATACAAGGTGTCATTCTGTGCATTCATTGAAAATGCAAATAGAAGCATGAGAGTGCCAAAAAGTATAATTCTTTTCATAATTTAATCCTCCTAGGCTTAATGTTTTATAATTTTTACTGTTTTTATTTCTGTTCCATTATTGTAACGGCAAAGATAAATGCCATGTGATAAATGGCTCATATCGAACGTTATGATGTCCGAACCTACTACGGGTAGTTTTTTAATTAATTTACCTTCAATTGATAGAATGCTAATAGTGCCGTTTAAATTGCTCATGCTTCTAAATTCAACCGTTAGAGTGCTTTTTACTGGATTGGGGTAGGCATTTATGCTAAGTATCTCAGTAACTTTTTGTTTTTTGATGCTAGTTAAGTCATCTGTAAAATTCAGATACTGAATTGCACTTAATGTGTACTCTAATTGATTGTTGTTGGCTTTTGTAATAGTAAAACTTTGCGATGAAAACGTCATTTTCTGTATGTTACTCAACAAATAAGCAGTTTGTGTACCGCTGCTTTCATTTACGTACATGGTTTGTGCTGTTGCTTTAGAAAGGGATAAGGTTAAAGTTAATAGCGTTGCCATTCCCAAAACTTTGGCCTTTCTAATTTTGTTTTTTACCTTTTTCATTTTGCTTGATATGTTTGATTATGGTCATGATTTTAATCAGTATTATATTGCAATTTAGTAGGCTGTTATAAGACTCTTCAAATAATTAAAGCAGAAGAGAAATCTCAATTTATTATATATTGTAGGCCTAAACAGCCAGTAAATCCTTGATCCATTGTTCTGCCAATTAAATACCCTTCAGATTTATATCCTGCCTGTAAAATAGCTTCGAATTGCTTCAGAAATTTATACTTCGAATTGATAGTAAAAGCAAAGCCAGTATTGTAGAATTCCTGATCCCAAACATCAACCATCACATCCAGATTGAATTTATTTTGATTGTTAAGAAGATCGTAAGCTCCAATTCCGGCACCTTTATTATTAAATGGGAAGCCATACCTGAATTGAACGGTGTATAATTGTTCTTTCAGTCGAATATAGTTTATTAAGTGGAGCTCCGCACCCAGTACAGAGGTGTTGAAGTGAGTACCATACCCCCATCCATCCCTTTTGTTTCCTATTAGGTATTTAGCTTCTTTACCTTGCAGGTTTTCACCAAATAAAGCAGCAACTTCATTATAAAAATTCAAATCCAAAAAATTCCAAAGAACACTTGCTAATGCAGATTGCTTGTAAAAACCAACTAGTTCTGAATTTACTGTTCCATCGGGCAGTAAAACATCATTTCCTGAGCGCATCCAAATTGGTTTTATCCAATGAACGGGATCTCCCATAGTATTGATCCAAGTATTAGGTTCCTCAGGGTTTACAGGTGCAATCAGGGATAAGTAAATAGGATACATTAGACGGTTTGCAAACGAAAGGCTTAGTTCATCATTATAAAGTTTTTGATGTCGATACAGATCCAATTGAATATCCTTAACAGTTAGGTAATTAACTTCAAAACCACCTGCCACAGAAAGGATGTTTTCTTCTAATGTGTGCTCAGGAGGCAAATCCATATTACCGTAAATAACTGGGAACGATACTTTGTCAATGGAAAACTTGCCGCCAGCTTGCCTGGTTCTTAACATGTGTCCAAATTCATGCGACATGAGCATGGTGTAAAATATAGTTGTAAATGACCATGCTCCTTCAGAAATGCTTCTAATTGTTTTGTTCCTTATTTTTGGTCCAATTCCTCTTGTAAAGGCATCGTGTAAGAGTTTCCCTGTTGTTCTGGTGTTAATGCTAGAATTATATAAATCATAATCAGGAGCAATGATATATTTGTAAAATCTGGCACTGTTAATTTCTTTGCCTGTGAGGTTTTCTGTTAAGGTATCCTGACCAAATGATTTATTAGTAATAAAGATGAATACTACCCCCAATAAAAAGGATAATCGACAGATTTGGAATATAAAAACCAGAGGATTTTGCATTGTGTGAGATTTAAAATATTAAATACCAGCACAAAAATATGTTTCGGAATCATCTGATTAGTTACCATTTGGTAAATGCTAACTTTTTTCTGCCCGGATTCTGCTCAGGCTTTGGGGGGTAATCCCTAAATATGAGGCAAGATATTTTAGCGGGGTTCTAGTGGTTACTTTTTTTTGCCGGATTAGTTCCAGATACCTTTCTTTGGCAGTTTTTGTAAGAAGGTCTATTTGTTGTTGCTGCTTATCAATAAATGCGCCTTGGGTTACCAGCCTCGTAATTTTCTCGCCGTTTTCCCTTTCAGAAAGTATCTTCTGAAAGTTCTGATAGCTAATAGAAAAAATGGTTGAGTCTTCAAATAATCGAACTTCAATAGGGGTGGGACGTTGAATTATGAATGACATAAAATCGAAAAGAAAATCCATTTCAAAAGAGATATCAATGCATACGTAATTATTCTTTTTCCAAATTAGATTCCCTCCACTGCCGCTAAGCAAAATATTAAGATATTTTTCTATAGAATGTACCTCTTTTAAAATTGTTTCCTTGGGCAAGTGCTTCACCTTACCATATTTTTCGAAGTTTTCCCAAATCTCAATATCGAGATTCAAAAAAGGGTCAAAACACTGTTTTAGTTGTTTTGCTATCATTTTTGTTTTGTTGCATTAAATATAATTTCATTTCCATAAAAATCTAAATCATTTTGTGTTGTTCTTTTTAAGGTCGGGTCATATTGGCAGCAAACATCAATATAATAGTAACATAAAAAAAAATAATTATTGCTATTTTGATTTCAATTTATTTATGGGAATTTCGCCGGAATCAATCATTTTCTTTGTGTGATTATATCCAACCTCAATAATTTGGTCTGCTTTGTCAAAATCCCAGTAGGAGAATTTTCGCATTTCTGGTGGTTCAATCATGAAATCGCAAAGTCTTTTTGATGGGATTACATTGTATTCAATGCCAAGGGTAAAGGACCTTTCAGCAATTTGACGAATACCTTTAAAGGTATCAATTTTACCAATGTAGTTAACGTGCGAGCCGATTAGCGTTTTGCACATATCGCGAATGGCATTTGCGGGTAGGTTGTTATATAGCCCGCCATCAACGTAGGTTGTTCCGTTTATAACTTGCGGGGTAAAAATAACGGGAACAGCACTTGATGCCAAAACGTAATCGAATAATGGTCCGCTGCTGATAATCTCACTCTTCCCCTCATTTATATTAGAAACTGCCAAGTAAAAAGGTTTTTTAAGGGCTGAAAAATCATTCTCTTTAATCTCAGTTTCCATGATATTTCGGAGCCTACCCATATCGAAAAGCCCATTCTTACCCCATGATAATCTTATCATCTTAATGGCACGCCGACGGGTAACAATCTCTTTAATCTCATCAGGTGTGAAACCTGCAGCATAAAGTACTCCAACCATTGCCCCCATGCTGGTGCCAGAAATAACCTCTGGTTCAATATTGTTCTCTGAAAGGGCTTTTAGTACACCTATATGAGCAAAGCCACGGGCACTTCCTCCGCTCAAAGTAATCCCAATACCTGAGGTTCTGGGTGGATTCTTACTGGGTGAACTAATGCTTTGTCTAAATAATCGGTTAATAAAGTTCATAAATAGTTCATGTATTTTAAGGGACGATAATTTTTATCGTATAAAATTACTAAAAACTATTTAAGTGACTTTGGGAAGGTAAAAAAAAGTAAACCGAAATGTATAACTATTCTGCGTAGGAAAGCCTTCGGCTAACCTTGTTATTATTGTGTTTAAAGGTAACAAGGTAAATCCCTTTGCTTAGTCTGTCGTGCGGGAAGTTTATCGTAATTTCTTCCGAAGCTTCAATCTCTTTTACTAGCAGTTTACTCCCAATTATATCAGTAATTATAACTGAAACCCTCTTCGTGGGTTCAAAGTTAGAGAGTTTTGCTTTTAACTTATCGTTTGATTTAAGGGGGTTGGGATATATGTCTGCCTCAAACATTTTGTTTAGTATCGTGTCGTTAGGGTTAACAAATGTATTGGGGTTGGTAGAGGTAGCTGCATATCCACCACCTTGTCCGCCTGAGTAGTTTGCCTGCGCAAAGGTTTCTGTTGAGGTTAGCCCAATAATTAATGCTATAATTAATGCTACTTGTTTTAATCTGTAAAAATATGTCATATTGCTATCTTTTTGTTCGCTTCAATCATTATTGGTTTTACCTTGCGCCTCTTCCTCCAACAGTATTTCGTCGGGTAGAAGGTTTTAAATGGCTGTAAAACCGATCGGAAACGGCTAAATCGCGCCATGAGCCTACATCCGATATTGTGCTGGCCCATCCTCCTCCTTTAAGTAATACGCCGGAAGCGGTACTTTGGTTACACCAATTTGTTTCATTGGCATTCCCCTCTTCATTTAGTTGGCCATCACCGGGTTTACCGGTGTACTCTTCGCCACCACCTCCAATCATAACTGTTTGCTCCCAGGCATTACCGCTCATTTCCATCACGCCGAAATAGGATGCTCCTGCTTCAAGTCTTGTGGTGTTTTGTTTGGCTGCAAAGCCAACCCTTAAAACGCCTCTCAACCCCCAACCATCAATGGCAATTTCGTTGCCATGATTTGCTAATCCACTACCTGAGGTTGGTGTTTCAATTACCGTTTCAAAAACCGTACCATCATCTTTGGTGTTATTGGCATTGGTAATTTGGCTAGTGCCCCAGGCAAATTCACCAGTAGTGGGTGTGGTGTTTGCACCTCTGCATACTTTTTCAAATTCCAGCTCAGTTAAAGGTCTTAATGCAGCCCAATCCAGATATGCACTTAAATCGCCCCAACTTAAGAAATTTACTGCGCGATGCAGACCGTCGTCATCCTCATTAAAAATTCCGTTAGCATTACCGTCGAGTGCGTAAATTGCTGGAGTGCTTGGGTTTTCTCCTGATATCTTAATGGCAATACCATTTCTATAAAGGCTGTCGGGCTGGTAGGGGTTGGTCATAGCAAAAGTTCCCTTTTGTGATGAGGGTGGATACTCTGTTCTGTTAACTTGTTGATTGTAAGTTAGAGTATTCAAAAAATGGGCGTACTGAATTTGAGATATTTCGTATTTCATTATATAGAATGAATCGTAACCCTTTGGGAAATTTGAGGGAACTGTGTTGGCGATAGGCTCTGGGGTAAATTGCTGGTTAGGATTTACTATGGTAAATTGTCCGCCAGAGATTTCATCTTCTGAAGCGATGAGAAATGGGTTGCTATTACTATCGCCCAATGAGGATATTGAGGCACCATCGCCAGCATAGAATTGCCCCTGAGGGATGTTTACCATTTCTATTCCAAACACCCTGATATCCTCAAATGATGAAATATTGGTTGTTGTGGTTATGGAAACCTGCGTTGCAGGAATATTATACGACCCAGTATTATTGCTAAAAAGGAACACGCCCTTGCCATCGTTTACAGTGTTAGCTGAAAGTGGGCTTGATGAGTAGTGATGATTTGTTTCTGTTTCAAAGTCAATGTGTATCCATTCTCCTGATGGGCTTTTTCCTTTTGCGAATACCCAAACCGCATCGTAACTACCGTTGTCTTCGCTAAAGTTCCAACTATTGTCCCATGCAATTTCAAAATTGATGTTATTGCCATCTACACTTGCCCCCCAAACCCTGAGATTATTTGCAACGGATGTTAAAGGTAGCAGAAAAATAAGCAGCTTAAGTACTATTGTTTTCATGTTAGGAAAAGCCGCCCCATAGTTTACATAGTATTGCTTTGGGGCGGCCATTTTATTTAGTTCATGTGTTCAATCTCCAAATCGTCCATGCAGAAGTAGGCTGGAGTGTTCATGCCATAATCGCCCACATCTGATGATTCAAGCGTAAATAAAACTTTAGAAACACCGTTTAGGGCGCTCAGGTTAACCCTTGTCCAGCTATCCGTGATGTATTCTTTTCCATCGCGGAAGTCGGCCAGATAGTATTCAACCTCACCAACCTCAACATCATTCTCATTGAACCCAGTTATGATTAGTTTAAACCAATCGCCTTCGGAAAAAGGGGAGGCGTAAAAGTCACCATCACTTATTGTATGGTATGCATAGGTTGAGTTTGTAAACTTGGCAGCAACTATATCAACCTCAAAATCGAAAGATATTGCTGAGGTTTCTTCCATTACATAAGAAACGGCGTAGATGTTTTCACTATCGCCACCATTTGCAATGTAAGCGCTCGACTCGTTATTCCATCCTGGAGTTTCAATATCGGTTGTGTTTGAATATGCAAAGCCACTCCATGCGCTCCATTCAGCATTAAAATCGTTGTTAAAGGTGGCAATGTCAATGGAAAATCCTCCCGATTCATCAGAACCATTCCAGTAGCTTTCTTCCTCCAGTTCGAGTGACTGGAATGTAAAGGTTTTTCTTACGGTTTGGTCCTTTTCCGAGCAGGATTGAAAAGTAAAAAAAGTTAGTGCAGCCATTGCTACAATGGTAAAACGGTTAAAACTTGTCATGAGTTTAAAGATTTAAATGGTTAAACATAAAAAACCTTCAAACCGTAAAATCTGGGGATTACTAAACCTAATTGAAGACTGGTACCAAAATCTTCAGCTTTTATTCCCGAAAGCTTACAGTTGAGGCTTGTTCATTCGGTAGGTCTTCTGGCTTACTCCCCGTTTAAGCGGCCTTCCCATCCACCTAGTGGCGAACAGTGGCAAGGTTGCTAAACGGTTGATGGAGATTACAGCAGCGGGTACTGCCCCCGATTTGCACGGGGTTCCCTTAACCGCGAACATGACAAAATTAAACAATTTTCTGAAAGTAAGGGCTAGGTTTTGTTTTTTATTTGATGTGGTATTTTATTTTATCAGTAAATCGATTGACAGTTCGTTAAGCTATTATAACAGTCTAATAATCAGCACATGCTTCGGTTTCACTAAGTATAACTTAAGTTATTGTTGTTGTGGTGCTTGTCAATTTTAAGGAAGTCGAAGAATGATAGATTAACGAACTATAGTGGATATTATACAAATAAAAAGGCCTATGATTACTATCAAATAATTAGGTAATCCAAATTTTTTATAATTGATAGGATGCTATTGGAGCAGCTATTTAATTCTACTGAAATATGTTCGGGTTCTCTTCTCACAGGATAATTCTCCCTTTGCTTTTCGAATGTTTCGGGTGATTTTTTTAGGGTATCGGAATCCTGCTTAATGTTGTAGGCAAAAAGGCTGATTTCTTTATAGATGCCCTCTAGTGATTTACCTATGCAGTTAACCTGAAAATGATTATTTGTTGCGGAAGGAATATTAGGAGGAAACCAGCTATCTAATCCTAGATTAAAAAATTTACTGATGGCTCTCACGCTCATGGCGGTGCCGTTGGCCTTCCCGTCGGCTGAATAGCCAGCTATATGTGGAGTAGCAATATTGGAAGCAGCTAGTAGTTCTCGATTTATCTCTGGTTCATTCTCCCACACATCAATAACGGCACCCCTAATATGCTTATTTTTAAGCGATTTGGTAAGAGCAAAGGAATCTGCAACCTCGCCGCGAGCAGTATTGATAAACCAGGAACCTTTTTTCATCCTACTAAAAAATGTGCTGTCTGCTAAATGGCAAGTCTTGTCTATGCCCTGATTTATCAACGGAACATGCATGGTAATAATATCCGATCTTAAAATAAGTTCATTTATATTAGTGAAAGAACCTTTCCCTTCAACTCTTTCTCTGGGCGGGTCGTTAATCAGGGTTTTTATACCAAGAGTTTTGCACATGTTTTCAACCTTTTTGCCAACATTGCCTGCGCCAATAATACCCAAGGTTATATTATGAAATTGCCATTTCTCTCTGCTTATTATTTCAGCTATTGCTGATGCCACGTATTGTTTAACAGAACCTGAGTTACAACCGGGTGCGTTTGTCCATTTAATTCCATTCTGGTGGCAGTACTCGGTGTCAATATGGTCGAATCCTATCGTGGCGGATGCAATGAACTTAATGGGAGTGTTGTTCAGTAGGGCTTTATTACACTTTGTTCTTGTTCTTATTATTAGCGCATCGGTATCAACCAGATGTTCTCTTTTAATTTCGCTGCCCTGAATATATCTAACTTGTGCTACCCTATCAAGTGCACCCTTGAGAAAAGGAATATAACTGTCTGCTACAATCTTTAGCATTACTTCATATTTTCTCTAATCATTTTCACAATATCCTCAGGGCAATCAGCTGTTGCATCAGCAATGGTTGCACCGTAAAGGTCCCATTTGTCTATTGCCTGTTCAAGGAAGGCACGGCGAACGGTAACAATAACGGGGTTTTGCTTTTTGCTTAAAAGATTGACAAAGGAATCTGCCCATAGTTGGCCTTTAAGTTCAAACAGACCAATCTCATCTATAAAAACCGGGACACCCTTTGGGGCAATTTTTAAATGATTAATGCCTTGTCTAATTGCCTTTGGATTAAAGAAGTATGAACCGAATGGTTGCCACTGTGAAGTTGTTTTATTGCAAAGAGGCATGGAACTTTTATGGGGGAGAGTAATAAGGTTAAAGCCAGCCCTTTCTCCGTTATCATTAAAAGAACCTTCGGCTACAAAACCCCAGATTGGTTGATTATTCTCTTCGAGAGTCGCAATCATCTCTTTTAAGAAAGTAGTTTTCCCACCCTGCTTATCAGCGGTTACTACTACTATTTGATTTTTGATAGAACGTATAGTGCCTTGGCTGGTGAAATGGGTGAACATCTTCTCAATAATTGGCATGGGCCGATGGAAGCTTTTCCGACTGTTTTTTAGTGTTGACAGAAGCGAAGGTAGTGCTACGTGAGCTTCAGAGTACGATTGTGCCAATTGGCTAAAGCGGTTGCCCTGTAAGTGTCTGGAAACGCCCTTACTCATCATTTCAATGCTGATGCATGTAAATGAAATTATTACAACGGATGCTCTGATGAATATGGTTGTGCTTTGCACAATTAGTTCAAAATTCCAGGGTATAGCATTGTATTTACCTAAAAGTAAGAAGATAGAAGAAGATGTGGCAACGAAAACAATTATAACCCAAAATGATATTTTTGACATTAACTTTCTAACTCTACCATAACGGAACAGGCATAATGCCAGGTAAATAACTCCACCTGAAAGCCAATATATTGTTGGCACATGATTTTTTGAAAAGATGAAAACCAGAAGCCAAACAGCATGAAAGATTAAAAAGCCAACGCCTCCTTTGTATCCAGTCATCTCTTTGGGTTTATACTGATTTATGGGGGGTAAGACCTGAATGTTTTTTAATTTGAACCGTGCTGAAATTATTTTTCCTCCTCGAAATCCAGTGTAAGAAGCAAATGCACCTAATACAAAGTATAATACTATAAGAATGACAATTGGTATTAAGTATCCTTTTGAGGCTATAAAATCATTGCTAAAAGCAAAGCTGAAAACGGATTTGTAGGCTTCAACCAGATCGGTTCCATAAATCATAATTAGCCTGACAAATTTAAAACCCAGAATTGAGAGTACGGCCAAACCTCCGCCCAAAACATACCCTGCAATGTTATGTCCGAGAAGCAATACCCCTGATTCCAGAAGTAACCCTTCAAGAGTAATACCAATCATTGGTGTTAGAATAACCGCACTTGGTGATACGGTTTTTAAAGCAGCGCACACCAGAGCAGAGCGCCAGAATAATCCTTCTCCACTAAAAACTTTGGCACCAGCAACAAGAATTATTACCCCCAGGGTGGATAAGATGGTTCCTGCAACCATAGGTATGGCAAGGTTGTGCAGCATGCTGCCTGCAACAATTTCAAATGCACCCCATACGCTACCTAGTATAGATGCTTTTTGCCAAATGGTGGGTTGAGTGTTCATGTTTGTTTTCTGGAAATTACCCTTGACAGGGATTGAAACCCTGTCAAGGGTAATTTATTCTCTCTGTTTCTCTGTGCCTCCGTGTTCCTGTGATTACTTGTTTGCGTACAATTCAATAATCTTTAGCATCACTTCTGTTGCTTTAACCATACTCTCCACCGCAACGTATTCCTGTTTACCATGAAAATTCTCGCCACCTGCAAACAGGTTGGGGCAGGGGAGTCCCATGTACGATAAGCGTGCTCCGTCAGTTCCTCCGCGTATGGGTTTAACATTAGGCTTTATTCCAACTTGTTCCATTGCCTTAACGGCATTTTCAACAACATGGTAAACCGGTTCAACCTTCTCGCGCATGTTGTAGTACTGGTCGTTAATATCAACCTTAACTACATCCTCGCCGTACTTGTTGTTGAGAAATTCTGCTACTTTAGCTATGAAAACTTTTTTGGCCTCAAACTTCTCGCGGTTGTGGTCGCGGATAATGTACTGAAAACTTGCTTTCTCAACAGAGCCATCCATTTTCATTAGATGATAAAATCCTTCATAATGGTCTGTATGTTCAGGGCGCTGCTGATGCGGAAGCAAGCTGTTAAATTCCATTGCAACTAGAATAGCATTAATCATTTTATCCTTTGCATTGCCAGGGTGAATATTACGTCCCTGAATGGATACCTTTGCACCAGCTGCGTTAAAGTTCTCGTATTCCATTTCGCCAATAGTTCCACCATCAAGAGTGTAGCCAAAATCGGCATTGAATTTTTTTACGTCAAAATGGTCAACACCACGGCCAACCTCCTCATCAACAGTAAAACCTATGCGGATAGGTCCATGCTTAAACTCTGGATTGGTCATCATGTATTCAATGGCTGTCATAATCTCAGCAATACCAGCCTTATCATCTGCTCCAAGCAGCGTTGTTCCATCGGTAACAATTAGTGTTTGACCCTTATAGTTACTTAGCTCAGGAAACTCTCTTGGCGATAAGGTAACTTTTAGGTCTTTATTTAGGATAATTTCAGAACCATCGTAGTTTTCAATAAAGCGGGGCTTTATATTGGCACCGCTCATGTCGGGGGCAGTATCAACGTGTGCAAGGAAACCAATGGTTGGGACATCTTTATCAATATTGCCAGGAACGGTAGCCATAACATATCCATGCTCGTCAATATCAGCATCATTTAAACCTAACTCCTTAAGTTCTTCAAGGAGTAATTTTGAAAGGTTCAGCTGTTTTTCCGTACTTGGAAACTTGTCGGTTACAGTATCATCTGCCTGCGTATCGATGCTAACGTATCGCAGGAATCGGTCGATTAGTGCTTTTTGATTAATCATATTTAAGTAGATTGTTTGATGAATGAATGATTGATTAGGTAAGAAGACAAAAGAGGAAGACCGAGGTAGAACTATCTTATAAAACACTTTCGTTTTCTGACTTCGGTCTTCAAACTTCAAACTTCTTACTCCTCCTCAGGTTTCCCCTTAAGTGATTCCCAAACCAGATATCCGCAGATAACAAGGAACATTGCTAATCCGAGTACCTGAGCGGGGTTAGATTCAAACCACTCCTTATTCACATAGTTTATGCCGCCAAACTTAAGAATTGCGCTAATTACGCCCATAAGCGCACCACCGGCAATAAAGCCAGAAGCGATAAGGGTTCCGCGCTCGCGGCGAGCCTTATTGGTTTTAACATCCTTACTACGGGTTGCTACAATATGAGCAATAATACCACCAACTAGAAGGGGTGTATTTAAATGAAGCGGTATGAACATGCCCAGGGCAAAAGCTAAAGCCGATACATTTATTAAAGTAAGAATGAGCGAAAGCATAGCACCTGCCGTGTAAAGAAGCCATGGAGCAGGCTGTCCGCTCATCATGGGTTCAATTACCGCAGCCATGGCGTTTGCTTGTGGAGCAACCATTGCGCCCTCGCCAGTAAAACCGTAGGTTTTATTAAGAATAATAATTACACCACCCACAGTTGCTGCCGAAACCAATGTCCCTAAGAATTTCCACGATTGCTGTTTATATGGTGATGCTCCCAGCCAGTAACCAATCTTTAAATCTGTTATTAGTCCACCAGCCATAGCTAGCGCCGTACAAACTACACCGCCAATAATAAGCGCAGCTACCATACCCGTTTCACCTGATAACCCAGCTGATGCCATTACCAGTGAAGTGAGTATTAACGTCATGAGTGTCATTCCCGATACAGGATTAGTACCTACAATTGCAATGGCGTTGGCTGCAACTGTAGTAAAAAGGAATGCAATTACCATAACAATTCCAAGTCCAATAAGAGCATGGGTTAAATTGTTAAGCACGCCAAATTGGAAGAAAGCAAATATTAGGATAGTAGTTGCTAAAAGGCCAAAGCCTACAATCTTCATTGGTAAATCGCGTCGGGTGCGAGGGACCTCATCGCTGCCCTGAACTTTTCTTCCAACAGTTTCAGTAACTGCCAGCCCAACGGCATTCTTAATAATTCTCCAAGAGCGAATGATGCCAATAACGCCAGCCATAGCAATACCTCCAATACCAATTGGACGAATATAGTGTGTAAACATCTCCTCGGGAGTCATATCTCCAATTAATGTAGCAACGTTTGTTCCAACAGGCAAAGTCATTCCTTCGGCAAAGTAATTCAAGAATGGAATTATAACGAACCAACCCACGAAAGATCCAGCACAGATAATGGCAGCAAATTTTAATCCAACAATGTAGCCTAGTCCAACAATTGCAGCACCAACATTAATCTGAAAAACCATTTTAGCTTTGCTCGCCAGCTGCTCACCTATTGGAATAACTCGGGTTGTGAAAACTTCGCTCCACCAACCAAAGGTTGAAATTATAAAGTCGTATATTCCACCAACCAGACCACTTACCAAAAGAAGTTTGGCTTGTTTGCCACCCTTTTCACCCGATACGAGCACCTCTGTAGTTGCGGTTGCTTCAGGAAATGGGTATTTTCCATGCATGTCGTGAACGAAGTACTTGCGAAATGGTATAAGAAAAAGAATACCCAGAAAGCCACCAAGTAATGATGATAAGAAAACCTGATAGAATGCAGCCTCTAGGTTAAGGATGTAAAGAGCAGGTAAAGTGAAAATAGCACCAGCAACAATTACTCCAGAACTTGCACCTATGGATTGAATAATGATATTCTCACCCAATGCATTCTTTCGTTTTGTTAGGGTAGATAATCCAATGGCAATAATGGCAATAGGTATTGCCGCCTCAAAAACCTGACCAATTTTAAGACCAAGATACGCAGCTGCTGCAGAAAAAACGATGGCCATTACTAAGCCCCATGCAACAGAATAAAGGCTAACCTCAGGTATAATTTTTAAAGGAGATAAAACTGGTTTATACTCTTCGCCAGGGGCTAACTCCCTGTAGGCGTTTTCAGGTAATCCCTGAATCTTTTCTTGTTCGTTTTCTTGTGACATTGTTTTAGGATATGAGTTATTAAGTTAATTGGGTTAATTAGTAGTTGTCAGTTAAAAAACTGTAAAAATCCGATTAATATGTTTCATCTGCGTTCAATTTGCTTCGCAAAATACAAAATTTAAGTATCAATAAAGTAGCTACTGAATGAAAATTCCTGCTGCAAATCTTCCTCCATCACTATGCCGAGCAGAGAAGAAGGTTTCGTTTTGTGAAATAGTACAGATATCAGACACCTCAATATTTTCAGGCTTTACGCCCGATTCAACCAGCGAAATAGTATTTGCCTCCCACATATCAAAGATGGTTTTACCGTTTATGTTTTTAATCACTTTTTTCACATTGAATTTTTTGGCTACCTCCTCAATAACATCGTTACCCACCTCGTAGCAACTTGGACCTCCAGAAGGACCAATGCCTACGATTAAATCTTTTGGGTTTGAACCAAACTCACGCTTCATACTTTCAACCAGAACGCTAGGTATCTTCAGTGCTGTTCCCTTCCATCCCGCATGTGCAACGCCTACAGCCATTTTTATGGGGTCAAAAAATATAATGGGAACACAATCAGCAGCAAGGGTCATAATGCAGAGCCTTGGAACGTTAGTGATAAAACCATCGGTATTGGCAAAAGCATCGGAAAGGGATTGGCTGCCTTTTCCACGGTCGTTTTCTAATATCCTAACTACATTTGTGCCATGAACCTGAATAGGATAAACAAAATCATCAGGGCTTAGCCCAACAGCATTTGCCACTCTGCTCCGGTTTTTTATAACATTCGCATTTTCATCATCTTGCATCATTCCTAAATTTAGACTTTCATAGGAACCTGAACTGACACCTCCCTTGCGTGTTGTAAAAAAGTGAGTTATTGATTTATTGTGCTTCTCGAGCTTGGTGAAGACACCAAACTCCATATTGTTAAATTTTTTGTACTCCATTTTGGTTTTTTGTTAGGTTCTTGTATGATTTTGGAATAGCATGGATTATTCACAAAAATAGCTGACAAAATTTGTTAGTCAAATTTTTAATCTTCATTAATTGCATCAGCATTAGAAATACTAGTACTAAAGAGTAACTAAGAATTAAGCATTATTAATTTGTATAAGTTTAGCTAAATTTGACCAGATTTTGAATTTGATTAATTATAAATAAAAGTTTTATGCAAAGGGTACTTTTAGTTTTATCTGCAATAATATTACAGTTTTTATCATGTACTTCCCAAGATAAGGATAGTAACCGTGGCTATATTGTTGAGGTAGGAGATATGGCACCCGATTTTACTGTAAAAACAATTGAAGGAGAGACTTTCACACTATCAGAAAATAGAGGTAAAGTAGTTATGCTTCAGTTTACTGCAAGCTGGTGCAGGGTTTGCCACATTGAAATGCCACATATTGAGAAGGATATTTGGCTGCCGCTTAAGAACAAGGATTTTGTTGTGGTTGGTATTGACAGGGATGAACCGCTTGATGTAGCTAAAAAGTTTGCTAAAAAAACAGGCATTTCCTATCCTTTTGCTATCGACCCAGGGGGTGAAGTTTTTGAGCTATATGCTGAGAAGAATGCTGGTATAACCCGAAATGTAGTTATAAACAAAAAGGGTGAAATTGTTTTCTTAACCAGACTCTTTGATAAGAAAGAGTTTGCTGCCATGAAGGATGTTATTTTTAATCTTGTTAAATAGAGTAATTTATGAAGATTGTTTTTGCTGAGCCAATTGGTCTAACAGAGGATGATAGGGCTCGTTTTTCGGAAGAAATGTCAACGAAGGGGCATTCCGTTACCTATTTTGATGATGTTCCAAAGGATGATAATGATTTGATAATCAGGGTTTATGATGCGGATGTGGTTGTGGTAAGCAATTGCCCTGTTTCTTCAACTGCTATAAAAAGCGCGAAGAAATTAAAGTATATATCAGTTGCCTTTACAGGAATAGACCACATAGCCCAATCAGCCTGCAAAGAGAATGATATTGTTATTTCCAATGCTGCAGGGTATAGCACGCAGGCTGTGGCAGAGTTAACTATTGGAATGGCAATTGACATGCTCAGGAATGTAACCCCAGCCGATGCCGTTACTCGAAGTCTTGGTGGTAGAAGTGGTTTTCTTGGTAGGGAACTCTTTGGGAAAACCTTTGGTGTTCTTGGCACAGGGGCTATTGGGTTACGGGTATCCCAGCTAGCTAATGCTTTTGGATGCGATGTTATAGCTTGGTCACGAACCGTAAAATCAATTGATGGGGTTAAATACATGGAGTTTGACCAAGTTATTGAGCAATCCGATATTCTTTCAGTACACCTGCCCTTAACCCAAAGAACCGAAGGTTTAATTGGTGAACGTGAGTTTGAGATGATGAAAGATAGCGCAATTCTTATCAATACAGCTCGTGGAAAAATTGTGGAAACCGAAGCGTTGGTTAAGGCCCTTAATAAGCCACAAATTGCAGGAGCAGCAATTGATATGTACGAGAAAGAGCCGCCGCTTGACGCCACACATCCGCTACTTACAGCACAAAACACTTTACTTCTACCGCATTTAGGTTTTGCAACCCATGAGGCCATTGCTCAAAGAAGTGTAATTGTGCTTGATAATATCGGGGCATGGCTAAATGGTGACCCGCGGAATGTTGTTGGATAGATTGTGATGATATTTGTAATTTCAGTAATAATCATACAATGAAATTCAGCAATTTGAAAGTTTGCTGAAATAATAATAAGAAGTTAATCCCATTCCGCAGTAATTAGTGCAGTTAGTTTGTTGTCTGCCACATCATTCTGCACATCAACCCTAAGCGCTGCTTTTAAGGTTATTTCAAGGGTTTTTTCAATCCACCCTGCAATGCGATGCATTATGAGCTTCTCGTTAATATGGAATTCCGATAGTCTTATTACGCATTTCTTATCCTTGCTCTCCACAACCTTTATTGATGATGGTTTATAGTAAGCAGAAAATATACTTGAAGCACGGCTTAATACGAAGTGCGGACTACTAACACGTACAAAAATTTTATATATGCCTTTTAGCGCAATTTCTGCGCTATATCTGCCTAACTCTTTTGCAGCTTCAGTATGGTTCCCTTCAAAGAACAGGTCGCCAACTTTTTGTGATGGTATAATTACCGCGTCAATTAGGTTGTACCAGCTTGTTGCATAAATTGGCTGTTCAAAAATCTTCCTCGAATCCTTGGGCATTGATTTTAACCATTCAAGGTACCTCTTGGGGTACTTACTTTTCACAAAATCTGGTGTTATTCTAACTGCTGTGCCTTTTATCTCCATATTAAAAAAAGTTGAAGGTTTTAGGATTTTTTAGTATGAATAATATTTTCCTAAAAAACTATGTAATTATCTATTAATTTCAAACTGTTAATAATTAGTTGTTTAAATAACCTACAAAGTCAGAAAAGGTTTTTATGATAAACGTTACTTAATAACTTTAAATGTAAGACAAAACAATGAACAAAATAGCAAATTTTTAACAAATTTACAGAATTGCTTAGAATTTTGATTAAAACTTAAAATCCGATAATTAAAATTTATACTTTTATGAAGTTTCAATATTAGGGACTATTTGTAAATTGCTGTAAATTAATTATTAAAGTTTTTTTAATCATGCTATAATACAAAGTAATAATTACAATTATTAATGCAATACCTGAAATTTCTATATATATTCCGTTTAATCATTATTCTCCCAATACTCACTACGGGAAAAAATGCTGATACCATACCGAATACAAATGCGTTTCTTCATGATTCGACAAATTACATAAATTATTCCATTGAACTTTACCAAAATGAGGATTATACCAAGTTTTTGGAGATTTCTGATTTGGCAATTGAGAAATGTGAAGAGGATGGGAATCTGGATACAATTGCGCTAATTCTTTATAATAAAGGCATTACATACAGAATTCTTGGGGATCACTCTAAAGCGCTTCAAAACTTTTACTTAAGCCTAGAGCATTATCAAACTTTAGGAGATGCTGAGAAGGAGGCTTTTGCATTAAATCATATTGGTTCAATATACAGGGTGCAAGGGAATTATCCGGGGGCATTGGAACTTTTTTTTGAAGCCTTGTCGATACTACAGGAAATATCTCATAAAAAGGGAACGGCAAGCATTTTGAACAATATTGGTATTGTATATTTCTATCAGAAGAATTACGAAAAATCCCTTGAGTACTACAAAGCGTCCCTTGAAATTGAGAAGGAATTTGAAGAGGGGTATGGTATATCAATATCATACTTAAATATTGGAGAGGTTTATAAAAATCTTGGCGATTTTTCAAAAGCGCTCGACTACTACCTTAAATCTCTTGTTCTGGCAAAAAAATACGAGGACGAAGATAAGGATGGGGATAGCATTGGGATATTGTACAATGAGATTGGTTCAATTTATCTTCTCCTTGGAGATTATGCCCTTAGCCAATCCTATTTAGAAAAGGCTTACCGTATTTTTAAAAGGATTGATAGCAATCAGAGAATTGCTGAATGCAACATTTACTTTGGACAGCTAAAAATTGAGCTGGGTGATTATAATTTGGCTATAGTGTATTTGAATAGTGCATTAAAGCATGCTGAGAGTATTGAGGCGCTTGATATTATTGCCTCTGCCAATGAAAAGCTTAGCCATATATATGAAGAGCTGGGCAATACCCCTAAATCCTATAAGCACTACAAAAAATATATTGCTGCTCGCGACAGTCTTTATAATGAGGATAACACCAAGCGCATGGTACAGGCTGAAATGCTTTATCAATTCGAGAAGCAAATGCAAGAGTCCAAGCTAGAGCAAGCAAAGCGCGATATAAAGGCGCAAGAGATGATGCGCAGGCAGAAACTACTGAGGAACTTACTTGGATTAATACTGGTTATGCTCATAGTTATTATAATTGCTGTATATAGTGCATATAAAGGAAAAAAGAGAGCAAATAAAAAGCTGGCACATCAGCAAGAGCAGATAATTGAATCCAACGAGGAACTTTTACAACAACAGGAGGAGATACTATCGCAGCGTGATGAGATTGAACAGAAGAATAAGATTCTTGAAAATTCTCAGCAGATAATAGAAGCCAAGAACGAGCGGATTATTAGTAGCATTGAATACGCACAAACCATTCAGCAGGCAATACTCCCACAAAAGGAGCAGCTTAATGAGTACCTGCCAAAACACATGGTTGTTTTCTTGCCTAAGGATATAGTGTCAGGCGACTTTTACTGGTTTAGCAATGTTGATGATTTGCTCTTTGTTGCTGTTGTTGATTGTACTGGACACGGTGTACCAGGGGCATTCATGTCGTTGGTTGGCAATACGCTGCTTAATAAGATTGTAAACGAATGGCAAACTCGCGACCCGGCCCTAATTCTTGAGTTGATGCACTTACAAGTGAGGAAGGTATTAAATCAGGATATTAGCGAGAGCAAAGCGCATGCAGGCATGGACATGTGCTTGGTTTTGATTGATACTAGCAGGAAGAAAGCAACATTTGCAGGTGCCAGCCGTCCACTGTATGTGGTTAATAATAATGAAGTTAAGAGGATTAAAGGTGACCCCCGTTCTATTGGCGGAATACAACTCGAGACCCAAAGATACTTTACAAACCGCGAGATTGATTTGTCCATCCCTACAACCCTTTACCTTACAACCGATGGATTTATGGACCAGATGAATCCTCAGCACAAAAAGTTCGGTCCTCGAAATTTCTCTAAAACGCTACTTGATATTCAAAAAATTCCAATAAACCAGAGAGATACTATTCTTTTGAAGATATTAGAAAATCATCAGCAGGAGCATGAGCAAATTGATGATATATGTATTTTAGGCATGGAGGTTTAGTTATGAGAAAGTTAAAACGGGTTTCTTTAGTCGATATAGTATTCCAAACCCTTTTTCATGATGATTGTTTAAACTTTGCTTAAATTTGGGGTCCAATATTTTGAGAATTTTTTGGTTATGAACTGCCTCTTTTGTAAAGAGACAGTTTTTTTTAAAGTCAAATTTGATAATTAAAAATAAATTTAGATGACAAAGAAGAAAAGGTCGCTAATTGATAGGTTCTTAAATATTATAGAACGAGGTGGGAATGCTTTACCACACCCGGCATCTCTTTTCGCCATATTTGCACTCATGGCTCTTGCGCTATCGGCATTGGGACATCTACTGGGATGGGAGGTAACTCATCCTGCAACGGGCGAAGTGGTTCGTACAGTGAATCTTCTTTCGAAGGAAGGATTACAGCATATAATTGTAGATATGGTTAGAAACTATACCAGCTTCGCCCCATTGGGCATTGTTATGGTAGCAATTATGGGGATTGGTATTGCCGAGGGAAGTGGTTTAATTGGTGCACTTATTCGTAAGCTCGTGCTTGCTGCTCCGGCAAAACTTTTAACTTTTGTAATTGTATTTGCAGGAATCCTCTCCAATACAGCGAGCGATATTGGTTACGTTCTGCTAATTCCACTGGCTGGTATTATTTTTATTGGATTTAACAGGCATCCTATTGTTGGTATGGCTGCAGCCTTTGCAGGAGTTTCAGGCGGTTTTAGCGCAAACTTAATATTGGGAACAATTGACCCTTTAGTTGCTGGGTTATCGGAAGAGGGAGCGCAGATAATTGATGCTACCTACCAAGTTAATCCAACTGCAAACTACTACTTTATGGTAGTTTCAACTTTTCTAATTGCATTTTTAGGTACATGGATTACCGAAAAAATTATTGCTCCCCGATTTGGAAAATATACAGGCAATGAGGTTGGTGAAAAGATTGAACCTCTTAGTCCCATTGAGCGAAAGGGGATACGCTGGAGCTTTTATACACTTCTGATTTGGATTGCCGTAATACTAATAGGGGTTATTCCTGCCAATGGTTTTTTAAGGGGCATGGATGGTGGCATCCTTTCATCGCCATTAATTAAGGGTGTTATTGCCATACTATTCCTTGTTGCAGGTTCAATGGGCATTGTTTACGGTGCAGTAACTGGCAAGTATAAAAATGATGGTGATGTTGTGAAGGGAATGACAACCAGCCTCAAATCGCTTGCAGGGTATATGGTGCTGGTGTTTTTTGCCGCACAGTTTGTGGCCTTTTTTAAGGAGAGTAACTTGGGAGTAATATTTGCCATTAGCGGAGCAGAATTTTTATTAAAAGCCAACCTTGGCGTAATTCCACTAATGATAATGTTTATTCTTCTTGCTGCGGTAATTAACATGTTTATGGGTAGCGCTTCAGCAAAATGGGCCATAATGGCACCTATATTCGTACCCATGTTTATGCTGTTAGGTTACTCCCCTGAATTGTCGCAGGTTGTATATAGAATTGGCGATTCCATTACTAATGTAATTTCACCCATGATGAGCTTCTTTGCTCTAATTATAGCCTACTTTCAAAAGTATGATGAGAAAGCGGGAATTGGTACCATAATCTCCACTATGATTCCCTATTCATTTTTCTTCTTTATTGGTTGGACAATTCTGCTTATTATTTGGATTTTGTTAGGACTACCACTTGGCCCGGGTGCTGAGATGTATTACGAGTTGCCAGCCGGTATTGAAGGTTTTTAGTTTTTAATACTGAATGAGGACTTATTGAGCGGTATAATGACGAAACATACTATTCGTTGTTATGCCGCTCGCTTTTTGGTATTGTTTAAACAGGTTGTTAGGAAAAAATTTGATACCCAATAGGCTACAGGTACAAACTAATGGTTAATAGCGTTATAAAAATAATATTTTAAAAACGCTAACTTAATTCTGTTTTGTTTATTTTTGGAGGCTTTTTTATTCTTCACAAGATGATACCCTTATTT
>JBKHAH010000101.1:0-10252 GCA_046542995.1 Bacteroidales bacterium | reverse complement strand
TTATAACAAACCCGTCCGTTTATTAAACTCCTTAATCAGCTCGTCCCAAACCTCAACCTGATTGAATAGTTTACTCCAAATCTCCCTGTCGTACCAAAGTTGGTTTAAATCATCAACATCCTTCTCCTGCTGCTCAACCCAGGTGTAATACTTCAGGTTGTGAATTGCCTTTTTGTCGTTGTAAGTCAACTCTTTAAGATGGTCAACTGATTGGCTTAATAAGCAGGTGTTGTAATCTATAGCAGCGTGAAGTTCCTTGTAGTCTCCTTTTTCAGCAGTTTGCTCTTCAAGTCGCGATTGGTACATCTCAGCCGAGTCCGTTGCTATGGTTACAATAACATCATCCTCGGTCATCTCGTAATACTTTGCTGTTTTAATTGCTGATAGCAGGTTTGCTATTCCAGAAATTCCAATCAATGGTAGCTGGTTTATAACCTCTTCCGGTACGCCAAGCGATTTTAAATGTTTATGACCCTCCTTCTCGTTAAACAGCCTGAATATCCGCATGCAGTCCTCATCGTCAATGGCGGTTACCATGTCGGTATTCTTCACGTTGTGTACCCAGGGTACGTGCTTGTCGCCAATGCCCTCAATACGATGACCGCCAAAGCCGTTGTTTAGTAGGGTTGGGCATTGAAGTGCTTCAGAGGCAACCACTTTTAGGTGAGGGGCCTTAGTACGAAGATAGTCGCCCGCAGCAATTGTTCCTGCCGATCCTGTTGCTGAAATGTATGCTGCAAGGTTGCTCTTTGGGGTTTTTACAATATTGTACATTTCCTCAATGGCTTTACCAGTAGTATTATAGTGCCATGCTGCATTGCCAAACTCATCAAACTGGTTAAAAATTATGCAATCAGGGCGAGTTCTACGAATCTCCCAGCATTTGTCATAAATCTCCTTCACGTTCGATTCGCAGCCAGGGGTTGCAATAACCTCAGAGCCAATCTCGTTTCGGAGCCAGCTAAAACGTTCAGAACTCATCTCTTCAGGGAGAATGGCTACCGATTCGGTTCCCATAAGCTTTGAGTCAAATGCTCCGCCCCTGCAATAGTTCCCTGTTGAAGGCCACACTGCTTTGTGGTAGGTGGGGTCAAAACCCCCGGTTATAATGGTTGGAGCAAGACACCCGTATGCTGCGCCTACCTTATGGGCTCCGGTTGGGAACCATTTGCCAACCAGCAGTAGTATGCGGGCATTAACTCCGGTAATCTCTTTGGGTAGCTCAACATAGTTAACGTCCCCAAAAAGCCCACCTTTGTCTTTAGGCTCATTCTTCCAGGTTATACGAAAAAGATTAAGCGGGTTTATCTCCCATAAGCCAATGTTTTTAAGCTTCTCTTTTATGCTTTGGGGAATTAATTCGGGGTCTCTTTGCTGCTCAAATGTGGGAAGAATAATCCCTTTTTCTTTAAACCGATTCACTGCATTTTGTAATGCTTTTTCGTTGGTTATTTTATTAATAAGTTGAATCATAAAAATATTTAATTAGTTCCTGTTATTACTTAATTAAATTGTTTGTTAAAAAAGTTTCTTTATAAAAACATGTTTTTTTATAAATCCCGCAATATAGAAATATTTTTTCCAATATAATCAGTTATCTTTACTTATAATTCTAAATGGTTTTTCCAGCAACCAAAATTTAAACTTTTAATGCTTTGATTATGTTCTTTGTAATAAACATATTTAGAATATTTTGAAAGATCAATAATCCTTTCAGTTGTTTTTCTGTCAAACCATGAATAATAATACATTGTTTATAAATAAATTTTTTCATAATGAAAAGAGTTTTCTTTACGTTAATTGTATCCTGCTTGGGTTTGTTGGTTAATGCTCAGGCTAATTCACAGTGGATAAGAAGCGCATCCATTTCGCCCGATGGGCAAAACATAGCCTTCACGCATAGTGGCGATATTTATATAATCCCTGTTAGTGGAGGTGAAGCAAAACCATTAACTTTTCATATGGCGCATGATTTTATGCCTGTTTGGAGTAACGATGGCAGTAAGATAACCTTCGCATCCAATCGGTTTGGCGATTTTGACGTGTTTGTAATGGATGTTGACGGTGGCGAGGCTAAAAGGCTTACCTACCACTCAAACGATGAGTATCCGTACTCTTTTACAGCCGACAATAAGAGCATTGTTTTTGGGGCTCAGCGTTTGGATGCAGCAGATCACAGGCAGTACCCATCAGGTTCACAACCCGAGGTTTACACGGTTCCGGTAGAGGGTGGTCGAGTTAACCAGCTATGGACAATACCCGGCGAGTACATACAGGTTAGCAAAGATGGCAAAAGGATGGTGTATCAAGATAAAAAAGGAGGCGAGAACCAATGGCGCAAGCACCATAAATCAGCAATTACCCGCGACATATGGACTTACGATGCTGACGCTGATAAGCATGAGATGATTACATCATTTGAAGGAGAGGACAGAAACCCTGTATTTACGGATGATGACAAGAGTATATACTACCTAAGTGAGGAGAGCGGCTCCTTTAACGTTCATAAACTGAGCCTCGATAACCCATCCAATACCAAGCAGATAAGTAGTTTTGAACTTCATCCTGTTAGATTCCTTAGCATCTCTAACAGCGGGAAACTTTGCTATACACATCATGGAGAGTTATATACTCAGGTAGAGGGGGGCAGTCCTCAAATGGTTGATGTAAACATACGCAGCAGCACCAAAGTTAACAACGAGCAGGTAATACCAGTTACCGGAAATGCTACTGAGATGGATATCGCTCCCAATGGCAAGGAGGTAGTCTATGTTGTTCGCGGCGATGTTTTTGTTTCATCAGTTGAGGGGAGCTTTACTAAAAGAATTACCAATACACCTGAGGAGGAGGGATTTGTTAGCTTCACTCCCGATGGGGAATCAATTATTTATGCAGCGCAGCGCGATGCGAAATGGGGGGTTTACAAAGTGACCAAAACCGTTGAAAGGGAACCTTATTTTTATGCCTCTACCATTCTTGAGGAAAAAGAGTTAATTCGTAATGAGAATGACAATTATCAACCAAAAGTATCACCAAACGGGAAGGAGGTAGCATTTATTGAGAATAGACGTTCTCTTAAAATATTCAATATTGAGAGTAAGGATATTCGAGGGCTGCTTGGGCCAGATGAGCTTTTTTATATGCGTGATGGCGATCAGCATTTTGAATGGAGCCCCGATAACAAGTGGCTTTTAGTGGAGTACTCCCCAACTTTAAGCAGAAGTGAAATTGTTTTGCTGTGTGCACAGGGTGAGCGCGATATGATAAACCTAACAGAAAGCGGTTTTGGCGATTATGGCGCCAAATGGGTAAATGGGGGTGAGCAAATTATTTGGTTTAGCGATCGTCATGGATTACGTTCTTATGCAACTAGCGGTTCCAGGCAGCGCGATGTTTACTCAATGTTTTTCACTCGCGATGGTTGGGATAAGTTTAATATGAGCAAGGATGAGTACGAACTTTGGAAAGAGATTCAGGAGCGCGAGAAGGAGAAGGAAGCTGAGAAGGAGGATGATAAGAAGAAGAAACTCTTTGGTAAGAAGAAAAAGGAGGAGGCGGTTGACACTACTCTTATTAAAATTGATTGGCCAGGACTAAAAGAAAGGAAAAAACGCTTAACCATCCATTCATCTATACTTGCCGATGCCGTTTTATCTAAAGATGGTGAAACCCTATATTACCTTGCTCGATTTGAGAAGGATTTTAACTTGTGGACCACCAACCTTCGTACGCAGGAAACCAAAATGCTTATACCACTCGGAGCACAGGGGGGAAGCCTTAGCTGGGATGGCGACACAACGAAGCTATTCATGCTTTCAAGCGGAACAATTTCTCAAATTGATCTCGAAGCAAAATCAGCAGAACCCATAAAAATTAGTGGCGAGCTTGTACTTGACATAGCCGCTGAACGTGAAGAGATGTTTAACCATGTATGGAAACGAACCAAAGAGATGTTTTATACTTCTGACCTCCACGGAGCACCTTGGGAGAAGCTTCGCAATGAGTATAAACCAAAATTATCCTCCATTGCAAATGATTTCGAATTTGTAGAGCTACTCTCTGAAATGCTGGGTGAGCTGAACGTATCGCATAGCGGGGCCCGATACAGAAGTGATGCTTCCCATGACACCAAAACCGCCTCGTTGGGTATATTTGTTGATTATAACCATACAGGTCAAGGCATTAAAATTGCCGAAGTGATAGATCAGGGGCCCTTAGATAAAAGTCACATCAACGTTTCTGAAGGTATGATTATTAAGAGAATTGACGGTGAAGAAATTTCTGATGATGTTGATTTTGCCAAATATCTTAATAGGAAAGCCGGGCACTTTACCATGCTTCATATTTATGACCCCTCAGAAGATAAGTACCTGGACATAACAATGAAACCCATTACCCTTGCGGAGCAATCATCATTACTTTACAGGCGTTGGGTAAAGATTAATGAGGAAGAGGTGGATAGCCTTACTAACGGGAAGCTAGGTTACGTTCACATCCCGGGTATGAGCGATGGGCCATACCGAAATACCTATGAGCGTGCAATGGGTAAGTACGCCGAAAGCGAGGGGCTGGTTATTGATACCCGATTTAATGGTGGTGGCGACTTGGTTAGCGACTTGGCTATGTTCTTAACCGGAGAGAGGTTCCTTGAGTATGCTACAGAGAGCCGCTCCTTAGATTTTGAGCCAACGGCACGTTGGACCAAACCCTCCGTTGCACTTGTAAACGAAGCCAACTATAGCGATGGGCATTGTTTTGCCTGTGGTTATCAGGATTTGGGCATTGGCCTTATGATTGGTATGCCTGTCCCGGGTACTTGTAGCTTTGCCGGGTGGGAGATGCTTCAGAATGGAAAGGTTCTTTGGGGAGCAGTTCCCTTGAGTGCAAAGAATATGAATGGCGACTGGCTTGAGAACTACCAAGCTGAGCCCGATGTTGTTATTAAGAATATGCCAGGTAAAATTGATAAAGGAATTGACCAGCAGCTTGAAAGGGCAGTTGAGGAGCTTTTAAAAAAGTTGTAATATAGACTCTGTTTGATATATCCATAAAAAAGTCGAGGTAACTTCACCTCGACTTTTTTACTTCTGAAAAATCGTTGTTACTTAACCTTAATTAAATCAACGCTGCGTTTAACAAACTTGCTAAGTTCCTCGCCCTTAAGCATGTTGTTTGCAAGTAGGGCAAGATCAATAAGCTGCTTTACCAGCTTGTTATCCTTCCCGAACGATTTTAAAACTTCCGCCTTTGAGTTGTTTACTGTCTCAACCTTTTTCTTTAGGTCTTCAATCTTATCCTTTTCGGCCTGAGGCACCTCTTCGTCCTTTTTCTTTTCGGTGGCTTTTTGCAGCTCATCAAGCTCCTTGTTCAGAGGTTCTAGTTCTGAGTTGATTTTCTCAACCTTATCGCTCAGCTTCTTGTTCTTCTGCTCCATTACCGATTTAACCAGTGGGTGCGATACGTTCACCACGAGATTAACCGTCTCGGGCATGTTACCGTAAAAGTTTGCCGCGCCACCCATTGCAGCCATATCCTTCATTCGGCGCATAAACTCGCTGCGGGTTATTACCACAGGGTCGGCATTCTCGCCCATATCCTCAAATTGCACCCAGTATTTCGATGCGTTCCCGGTTGCACCCTCAAATACGCTGCGAAGCTGCGTTTGCTCCTCGCTTGAAAGATCAACCTCCTTCTTGTCCTCGTTCTCAATTAGCTTGTCAATCACATCGCTGTCAACTCTTACAAATCGAGAATCTTTGAATTTTGACTCCAAATGATTTATTAGGTGAGGATCAAGCTGCCCATCGAGAAGGAGCACGTCGTAACCACGGTTCTTGGCCTGCTCAATAAAGGTGAACTGCTCCTCCTTATCGGTGGTGTAAAGGTAAATCAGACTTTTGTTCTTGTCTGTCTGGTTCTCTTTTATCAGCTTCTGATACTCCTCGAAGGTGAAGTATTTGCCATCGGTGTTTTTGAATAGCGCAAACTTCTCAGCCCTTTCGTAAAATTTTTCATCGGAAATCATACCGAAAGTGATGAAGAGTTTCAGGTCGTCCCACTTCTCCTCAAACTTCTTACGATCCTCCTTAAATATTTCGAAAAGCCTGTCGGCAACCTTCTTGGTTATATGCGATGAAATTTTCTTTACGTTGGAATCGCTCTGAAGATAGCTACGCGACACGTTTAGCGGGATATCTGGTGAGTCAATAACGCCATGAAGCAGCGTTAGGAACTCAGGTACAATCCCCTCAACCGAATCGGTAACATACACCTGATTGCAGTAAAGCTGTATCTTGTTCTTCTGTATATCGAAGTTTGATTTTATTTTTGGAAAGTAAAGTATTCCTGTCAGGTTAAAAGGGTAGTCAACATTTAGGTGGATGTTGAACAGAGGTTCCTGTGCAGCGGGGTATAGATCACGATAGAACTCCTGGTAGTCCTCCTCCTTTAAATCTGCGGGGGTGCGGGTCCAAAGCGGTTTGGTTTCGTTTATAATCTTTGGTTTTCCGGTATCAACCTCTTTGCCATCCTTCCATTCCTTCTCTGTGCCAAAGGCTATTGGAATAGGTAGGAATCGGCAGTACTTGCGAAGCATATCGTTTATTCTGCTCTCCTCAAGAAACTCTTCGCTCTCCTTGTTTATGTGTAGTATAATATCGGTGCCGCGCTGTTCGCGATTAGCTTCCTCAATGGAGAATTCGGGTGTACCCTTGCACGACCATCTTATAGACTTAGCTTCCTCTTGGTACGATTGGGTCACAATTTCCACCTTTTCACTTACCATAAAAGCTGAGTAGAAACCTAAGCCGAAATGGCCGATAATAGCCTCCGTTTTATCTTTATACTTTTCAAGGAAGTCTTCTGCTCCTGAGAAGGCAATCTCATTAATATACTTCCGAATCTCCTCTTCGGTCATACCCACACCGCTGTCGCTTATGGTAATGGTTTTTGCCTTCTTATCAACATCAACCTTAATGGTTAAATCGCCTAATTCTCCTTTATACTCCCCAACAGATGCGAGGGTTTTAACTTTTTGAGTAGCATCTACTGCATTGGAAATTAGCTCGCGTAGAAAGATCTCGTGATCGGAGTAAAGGAACTTCTTAATAATTGGAAAAATGTTCTCACTAGTAACATTTATCTTGCCTTGCTGCATGGCCAATATGGTTTTAGTTAAACAAAAATTTTTAATGATTTCTGTAAAAGTTGTCAAACAGGGTGCCAATTATTTTTTTCTGACAATTAGGCAGGGAAAGTGGAGGGGATTGGCAAAAAATGCTGAGATTATGACATGAAATGGTAAAGTAAGATGGCTGTTACCATAACTATTAAGTAGCCAAGGAATATTTTAACCGATAGGATGAACCTTTGTTTGGTTCGGTTAAGCTTCTTCTCACTAATAATTCTCATTATAATGTTATTAATACGGAGAAATATGGTGTCGTTTTTTGGAACAAAATCGTAGGCTCCGCTATTCCGAGCATAGGCCCCGTAGCTTGATTCATCGCCGCTAAAAAGCATAACAACCTCAATGTCGGGGTTCACAACCTTAGTTGCCTCAAGTATCTCAATACCATTCATTAGGGTATGTTTCCTGTCGTCGGTAAAATGGTAGCCAAGAAAAACGATGTGAATATCATTCTTCCTGAATTTTATTGAAGTGAGGTGGGCAATAAACTTTTCTCCGGTAGAGAATGTTTCAATATTGTATTTAAATGGTTTTTCTATGGCTCTTTTTAGGGAGCCAGTGTAGCTTGGATCATGATCAACTAAATATATATTAGCGTTTACTTTAGGACTTTTTATTTGGCTAATTGCGTTTTTCATGCCCATAAATTTACATAAAAAACAGATGTGCAGCAACAATTAGGATGTTGAAAATAGAAGTGTGCATACCCTTTGAATTGTTTTTGAGAAGAGCATAGGTTTTTATTCCCTAAACTATAAGAACGTGAATGGGATGTTCATGTTAATTTAAAGCAAAATGAAAACGTACAAAATTAGTTGTAAGTAGGCAGGTACGAGTACTCCTTCGAGTATCTTACCATTTGGTCAATGTAGTTCTCAGAGTAATCCAGCGTAACATCAACAATCTCATTGTTTTTATATGTTGGGATAAGCTTTGGGTTTACAAAGCCACCGTATGGGGCAATTTTTAGCTTAGCAAAACGCTCCAGCACCTCTGCATGGAGTTCCTTATTAATTGTTACGCCATAATTCTCAACCAGCATTTGGGCTTCGCTATAATTACCTGTGCTTTTAATGTGTTGGATTCTTCTTAAGAGCTGACCAAACAGGTCACGAAGCTTCTCATAATCATTTATAACAAAATACGTTTTCCCTTCGCGATGCTTTTTCTCAATTACCTTATTGGCTTTTCCCTGTTCATAACACCAACTTGCTACCAGCTGGCGGTTACGCATGTGGGCTTGCTCAAGATTTTTCCCCAGCATAACTCGCGTTAGTTGCGTTAGCATTCCGTTACGTATGTAATTGTTATACTCGGCTTTAGCCACATCAAGGCTTGGTATAACTCCCAGCTTTACCAGCTGAGGATCCATAATAAAGTACAGGGCGAAAAGATCGGCGCGAGCCTCCTCAATGGGGGAACCGTACTGTTTTAGCTCATCGCCTGTAATTTCCCTGGCAAGCTGACCGCTACCATGACCAAGGCACTCGTGCAGATCGGTATGTAAATTGTTTGCCATGAAGCCATACTTCTGGTGCAGTGAAACCTCTTGCTCGTCCCAGGCAAACTCCTCAATAAATCCATTGCCTACCGAGGCTCTGTGGTGTGCGTAGGCAATATTCTCAAGGGTAACGCTTTTTGAGCCGTGTTGTGCTCTAATCCAATCGGCATTAGGTAAGTTTATGCCCAAAGGAATGGCTGGGTAGCAGTCGCCACCCGCTGCCACTACGTTAATAACCTTTGCCGAAACGCCCTTAACGTTACTCTTTTTAAATTGCGATTCAATGGGAGAGTTGTCCTCAAACCACTGAGCATTCTCACTTAGCAGGGTTGTCCGTTTCGTAGCTTCTATATCAGTAAAGTTAACCAACGATTCCCACGACCCTTTATATCCCATGGGATCGCCATAATTTTCAATAAACCCGTTTATAAAATCAACCCTTGAGTTTAAATCGTTAACCCACAGCACGCTGTAGTTGTTAAATTCCTTCAGGTCCCCCGTCTTGTAAAATTGAAGAAGAGATTCAATTACGTTCCTTTGATGCTCGTTCTCTGTAGCTTCTGATGCTTTCTCAAGCCAAACAATTATTTTTTCTATGGCTGCACTATACATGCCATTTAGCTTCCAGATTTTTTCAGTAACTTCCTCATCGCTTTTTAACAGTTTTGAGTTTAGCCCTAAAGAAACTGGATTCTCATTGTTGGAGCTGGCGGCTTTTGCGTAAAACTCCTCCGCTTCATTCTGCGTAACCCCCTCGTAATAGTTGTTTGCCGAGTTGGTAACAATATCTATACTTGAATCCTGATTCACTCTTTTTGCAGCTATGTCCGCATTAAACATAATTGGAGGCAAAATTTTTAGTATCTCCTCCTGCGAGCCAAGTTCCTTTGGGAAATGTTTAGCTGGCGTTTTTTTTACTAAATCAGTAAAATAATCTTGGCTAAAGTTAGGTAGAAATTTGTCCGTTGATGCATGATGGTGTATTCCATTTGAAAACCATACCCGTTTAAGGTACACCATGAATTTTTGCCATTGCTCTGTGTTGCGATTGCCTGTGTACCCCTTATAAATTGACTCCAATGTCCTTCTTATGGCCAGGTTATGCTTGTAGTTCTGGTCAAAAAGAATGTCTCTGCCACATAATGCCGCTTCTGAGAGGTAGTAAAGAAGCTTCTTCTGTTTTACCGTGAGTGTTTCCCAGCCGGGTATCTGGTATCGCATTATGCGAATATCTGCAAACTGGTCAATTTGCCATTGAAACGTATCGTTCTTTGAGTTATCCTTGGAGTTTTGGCTGTTGCTTTTGTTGTTTGTTAGGTTATTATTTCTCTGCATTTATATTTGTGTCTTTAACTTGTTTGTAAATGTAATGGTAAAACTCAAAAATATTAATTGTGTTCTTTAATGCTTATGCCTTAACATGTTAGAATTAAGTGTGATTTTTAAACAAAACTCAAAAGTAAGCAATCTTTTAAATTTATTAATACCCAAATTGAGCGATTTCGCTCAATCGATTAGGTAATACAAGTATGCTATGTTCTATGAGCAAACTCATTTAAAAC
>JBKHAH010000100.1:0-10312 GCA_046542995.1 Bacteroidales bacterium | reverse complement strand
TAGTCCCTAACGGGACTGTCCCGTAGGGATAAAATATTGGTAATATGCTACTTAAAGCAAAACTCTCGTCCCGTAGGGACGACATATTTTTTTACCCGGACAACAGTGATACTTTTATTAAAAAGTTATAAGATTTATAGGATTATTGTAAAAAAGAATATTAAGGACTCAAAAGCGAGCTAAACAGGTTAGCACAAGGTTCCAAAAGGAGGATTGTGAAATAGTATATAAACCCAGAATCCTTTTTTCTTAGTCACATTTTCTTTCTCATTCCTATCATTCTGAAACTGCCATTATGCTATCTCTTCTGTTGGAAGGCAACGGAAAAATTTTAAGCATTTTATTCTAATACTTAGTAGTTTCTGAACCTTTTTTAACTCCTTGATTTTTTGTAAATTACATCAGAACACCTTTAAGAAATATTGTATGGATAAGCCAAAAATTGCCCGGAAAGATCCATTTATAATGGATATGAAACCAGAAGCTTACTACTGGTGTGCCTGTGGAAAGAGCGGTAATCAGCCATTCTGCGATGGCTCCCATCAGGGAACATCGTTTCAGCCAAAGGAGGTGAAAATTGATGAGCAAAAATCGGTGCCTTGGTGTGGCTGTAAACATTCTAATAATGCACCTTTCTGCGATGGAACTCACGATGATTTATAAAAAAGAGGGTGTCCGAAAAGTAATGTTTCCGTCATTGCGAACGAAGTGAAGCAATCTTAATTAAATGCATAATAATAGATTGCTACGTTCGTTCCTCGCTCGCAATGACAGATTTCCTCTCGTCATTGCGAAACCCTCGTAATTTGAGGGTTGAAGCAATCTATTTAAAAAGGGATTGCTTCGGAAAGGACCCTCGCAATGACGGTCGTTTTTTTCTGTCATCGCCACATTATGCCCAAAAATTTTGGGTGAGTTCTCGCAATGACGCTCCGAAGACTTTTCAAATACCCTCCTTTTATAGCTGTTAACTATACAATTAAAAATATTTACTAATCTTCTCCTGCATCGAAGCCAAATCATCTCTTAGGGTAAGGGTCTCGAGCACCTTGTTGGTTTTGGTGTCGATTACAAGGATAAAACCCGTTTCCTGGTTGTCGTTATAAATCTTTTCTAAACCTAGTTTTTTAGCCAGTTCACTCGATTTTTCCTTCGTTTCTTTATTGGTTAAATCGAACTGGTAAAAGTTCACGGGTTTACCCTCAAATTTGCTGGGTAATGCTTCAAAATCAGGGGCTATGCGCTTACAGGCTTTTTCTTTTTTCTAAGAATTATTAGTGAAGTGAGATGAATGTAGAAGTTTTTTTTAATCTTTGCTGATTCTAGAATAGCCCTTGTTTAAAAAAGCACAATAAGGGTAAACATAGTCTATTGGCTAGTTTTACAAATCAAAAAAATCCTTATTATGGTAAGAAAACTTAGAGGACTATTTTTTAAAATATGGTACTGGTACATAAGTTCCATCGACAAGAATGCTGAAGTTATCTTCATGAATTTTGGGTATTCTAATACGAAAGAGAATCTGGTTCTTAATGAGAATGACGAAAAAAACAGGTACTCTATTCAGCTCTATCACCATATAGCAACGGGGGTTGATGTAGGTAGAAAAAGAATTCTGGAAGTTGGCTGTGGACGAGGAGGAGGGTTGTCATACCTAGCAAGGTACTTGCAGCCAGAATCTGTTGTGGGAATTGACCTTAATGCCAAAGCAGTGAAGTTTTGTAAAGAGCATTACAAGGAGACGAATGTTAGATTTATTCAGGGGGATGCCCAAGAACTACCTTTTGCAGATGATGATTTTGATATAGTTTTAAATGTTGAGTCGTCGCATCGTTATCCAAATACTAACGTTTTTTTCAGTGAGGTACGTCGCGTACTCAAGCCTGGTGGGTATTTTCTGTTTGCAGATTTTCGGAATAAATGCAAAGTGGATGAGTTGGATTCGCAACTTAAAGAGAGCGGCTTGCAGGTGGAGAGCAGAGAAGACATCACCGAAAATGTAGTTAAAGCATTAACCTTAGCAAATCCTGATAGGGAGAAAATGATAAAGAAGCTGGCACCTCGATTCTTGCACGAGCTATGCAGGAATTTTGCTGCAACTGTTGGGTCGCCAGTTTATAAAAAGTTCTCGTCAAAAGAGTTGGTGTATCTTAACTATGTGCTTAGGAATTAGGATGTTTTATTCATCGCCTTTTGTATAAGCTGCCTTAAATGAGGGTTTCATCCATTTAGGTAGTTTTTTTGGCTTGGGTTTTCTTCCATATAGCCAATCATCTGCAATAAAAGCAAAACGAGCCACAATATTTGAACGACGAATTAGGTGTCTTATGGTGTTGTGTAAAATGTTATTGGGGTGGCTAAACGGGCAAACCGAAATACATCTGCCGCAGTCAGTGCCCGATATACACCAGTAATGATAGCACGATTCGGAGTTTATTTTCCAGCGTTTAACGCCATTTATTTCTTTCATTTCATCCATGGGGATTGATTGCCCTGGACAACACTCGGCGCATTTCTTGCAAAACTTACAGAACTCAACCATTGTTGGGTCAGGTTTTACCTTATCAATCTGCAATGGTGCATTGGTCGTAACCACCGCTAATCGTACTCTAGGCCCCAGCTTAGGGGTCATAAGCAATCCCATTCGGCCTATCTCGCCCAAGCCAGCGTCGCGGGCTACCAAGGGGCAAATCAACTCATAATCGCCATCAATATGTGCCCTTGACTCGAACCCCAGATTCTTCAGGAATGTTGCCAGCTGCAGAGCAATAGTTGCAGAGTTCAAGTACTGCTGCGACGATTCAAAAACTATTGATGATGCTGGTGCTGCCTGCACATTATTAATGTCCATTTCAACGGTAAAGGCAATGGCATAACTGTGATTTTGAACAACTGGTTTTCCCATCTCTTCGCCCCGCCCGCGCTTGGTGTAAAGATGATAATCTTTTAGCGCTGTAATCCCAATGCTATGTGCGCCAATATGCTTAGCCCATTCTTTAAGGTAGTTGGTTAGTTTCTCAGGATTAATCTTATTTACGTCGCTATTTACGTGATGTTTTATCGCCTTATGCAGATATTCAATAAGTTGAAAGTTTGCATTTGCCGAGGAGAAGGTTAATGGATTATAGTAAAGACTCTTCTCTGATAAAAGTCCCGGCAATTTTCGTGCTTTAGAATCCTGCACGGCTTCGTGTGGGTGATTTTTGTAGTACTCTTCCCAATCCTTTGAGTTGGGTTTTAGTTTCATCCTTGCAAAAATAGTATCGAGTTCATCAACATTTCGTTTTGGTTGAACTCTAACATACTTTGTTTTGCGAATTGGCCTTTTTAAAAATATAAACAGAATAATAACCACCAATACTGCAAGTACTCCGCTTACAATTCCTTTTCCTATGTATTCAAATAACCCGAGGAGTAAAGTGAGGCAAATAAATAGTAAAGAAGTTAACCCCAGTTTTATTGCTGCCCTTTTTTCTCCTTCCTTCAATAGAATTAAAGTTGATGCAATAAGTACAATAACAACGATAGAAAGAATTGAGGTTATAGCTAGCGCTTGAACAGTAATCTCCATATGAACATTTTAAAAATAATTTGGTTATAAAGATGTTAGTTACAAGTGAAACTAATGTTATATCTTTATAGATATTTTTAGTTTAAAAGGTTTAATGGAATGGTAGCAAAATATAAGTTTGGCCGGTCGTTGGGAATGCTTACAATGCAGATATCAAGAGCGGTTGGCAGAGATATGGTTAAATGTTTAAAGGAGAATGGTTACGATATGGAGCCATCATCATGGAGTGTTATCTCTCTGCTATTGAGCTATCCCAATCGCACTCAACAGGAGATTGCCGATTTTTTGTGGCTCAATAAGGTGAAAGTAATGCGACTTATAGATAGGTTGGAGTCCGATGGATTGGTTAAGCGTGAGATTTATCATAAAGACAAGCGATACAACGTGGTTAATATTACACCAAAGGGGGAGGCCTTTTATAATAATGCGCTAAAGTGTGCTGATGCGGCCTTGGTTAAAGCTTACGAAGGTTTTTCTGATGAGGATGAGGAGCAATTAATCGATTGGCTAGTTAGGATAAAGGGAAACCTCACTGAGAAATCTCACAAGTTTGATGTAAAACGGGAGTAGATATTGTCAGGTTTTTTGATTAGCTCCGACTGATTGATTGAACCAAATCTAATGAATTATGAAAGCAATTTGGAATGGAAAAGTTATTGCCGAGAGCAACAACACCAAAATTGTGGAAGGTAACCATTACTTCCCAATGGAATCGGTTAAGAAGGATTTTTTTATTGAAAGTGAAACGCGTTCTATCTGCCCCTGGAAAGGCACAGCATCCTACTACAATATTAAAGTTGATGGCAGAGTAAATACTGATGCAGCTTGGAACTACACCAATCCCAGCGCAAAGGCCAAAAATATTAAGAATCATATTGCCTTCTGGAAGGGCGTGCAAATTGTTAACCAATAGTATTTTTTATGATTAAAACGATACCAACCAATGAGTTTATTCCTCTCATTGGAAATGAAAATGTAAAAATTATCGATGCTCGCCCCGTTGATGCCTACAATGGCTGGAAACTTAAAGGAGAGAAGCGAGGTGGCCATATTAAGGGAGCAAAAAGTTTGCCCCTAAAGTGGACAAATTATATGGACTGGATTGAGATTGTACGCTCAAAGGGGATAGCTCCAAACCACAAAGTTATTGTTTACGGATATGATGAGAGGGATTCGCAAATTGTTGCGGAATTATTTGTAAAGGCTGGATATAATGATGTTTCTGTTTACAACGATTTTGTTGAAGAGTGGTCGGCAAACGATTCACTGCCATTGGAACAGCTCGAAAGATTCAAGAATCTTGTGCCACCATCGTGGGTAAATGAGCTAATCAACGGAGGGAAACCCCTACACTTCAATGCTTCAAAATTTGTTGTGGTGCATGCTCACTATCGCAACCGCGAAGCATACCTAAGTGGGCATATTCCCGGTGCCATTGACATGGATACAATGGAGTTGGAGGCAGAGGAAACCTGGAATCGGCGCTCACCTGAGGAATTGAAAAAAGCCCTTGAGCAGCACGGCATAACGTCCGATACAACGGTGGTGCTTTACGGAAAATTTATGTTCCCAAATAATGATGACCCATTCCCCGGTAGCGCTGCAGGCGATATTGGAGCAATACGCTGTGCGTTTATTATGATGTATGCCGGGGTAAAGGATGTTAGGGTGCTAAACGGTGGCTTCCAATCATGGACTGACGATGGCTTTGACGTTTCAACAGTTGATGAACCCAAAAAACCTGTGGATAATTTTGGTGTTTCCATACCTCAGCAGCCTCAGCTGGCTGTCGATACGCCCGAGGCTAAGCAAATGTTGGCATCGCCAACAGCAGAGCTGGTTTGTGTGCGCAGCTGGCCCGAGTATATTGGGGAGGTGAGTGGTTACAACTACATCAAGAAGAAGGGGCGTATCCCCGGAGCCATCTTTGCCGATTGCGGCAGCGATGCCTACCATATGGAGAACTACCGAAACCTCGACCATACAACACGTGAGTCTCAGGAAATCTCTGAGATTTGGACAAGCGTAGGAATTACCCCCGATAAGCATCTAGCTTTTTACTGCGGAACGGGCTGGCGTGGCAGCGAGGCCTGGTTCAACGCCTGGCTAATGGGCTGGCCAAATGTTTCGGTTTACGACGGGGGATGGTTTGAGTGGAGCAACCTTGATAATCCTTTTGAGGTGGGCGTTCCTGATTATTAAGATTTATAAATACAATTAATTCATAATGAATCAGCCAATTATTAACATGTCAACCCACGAGAAAATCAAACTGGACAATTACCTCGACAGGTTAGGTAAAACAGATTTTGTTCAGGAAATTATTTCGGGACTTCAGTCAAATCCCAAGCGAATCCCCAGCAAATTTTTCTACGATGCTAAGGGTTCTAGGCTTTTTGAGGAGATAACACGGCTTGATGAGTACTATCCCACACGAACCGAAATGTCGATTCTGAGAAGTATGGCATCCAAAATCTTTAAGGATTTAGAAGATACTGATATTATTGAGCTGGGCAGCGGCGATGGCTCAAAGATGTTAATCCTTTTAGATGAGATGCCTGAGGGTAATCAGCAGAGCATAACCTATATCCCTGTTGACTTTAGCCAATCGGCAGTTGAGAAGTCGGTTAGGTATTTGTCCAGCGCATTTCCATCTCTTACCTTTTTGGGAATAACAGCCGATTTCCTATCGCAGGTGCATATGATTCCCCGAAATCGCAGGCGGCTATTCTGCTTTTTGGGCAGCACTTTAGGGAATCTCAACCCTGATGAGGCGCATAAATTCCTAAGTAATGTTCGTAAAGCTATGAACGATGGGGACGAGTTTCTGCTGGGTGTTGATATGGTGAAGGATAAGGGCATTCTTAACAAGGCTTACAATGACAGCAAAGGAATTACGGCTGCCTTCAACCTAAATATTCTAAATGTTACCAATCGGGTGGCCAAAACAAACTTTAATCCTGATGATTTTGAGCATCTTGCTTATTTCAATCAGGATAAATCGCGAATAGAGATGCACCTGAGGGCACTTCACAACGTTGAAATCAAAAGTCCATCTTTTCCGCAGCCTTTTAGTATTTTAAAAGATGAAACCATCCACACGGAAAACTCTTACAAATATAGCCTTGGTTCATTAAAGAAACTTATGAAAGGTTGTAACCTAGATATTAAGAAGGTTTACACTGATGAAAGGGACTGGTTTTCGGTTCTTCATATTAAAGTTTAAAAAAAACTTAAAAACTACAATATGAGCTACACTATAAGCTTAATCTACGGCTCAGTACGGAGCGAAAGGGCTGGCATAAAGGTCGCAAAATATCTTAAAAACAAGTTAATTGAGAGAGGAGTCAGTGTCAACTTTATCGACCCGCTTGAGTACAAATTACCCTTTTTAGACAGGATGTATAAGGAGTTTGAGCCGGGTACTGCTCCCGAGCCAATGGAAAAGTTAGCAAAGGCATTTAACCAATCCGATGCCTTTCTAATTGTTACGGGTGAGTATAACCACAGCATTCCGCCTGCGCTAAAAAACCTGCTCGATCATTTTCAGAGCGAGTACTACTTTAAGCCATCAGCAATAGCATCCTATTCTGTTGGGCATTTTGGTGGGGTACGGTCGGCTGTTCATCTTCGGGTAATTCTAGGCGAGTTGGGTATGCCAGCCATATCATCAATGCTGCCCTTCCCGGGCATAGGTCAGCTGTTTAATGAAAATTTGGTGCCAAAACATGAGATCGTTGATAAATCAACCAATCGTTTTATGGATGAGTTTTTGTGGTACGTTGAGGCATTTAAAAATCAGAGGGAACAGGGTACTCCGTACTAAAACAAAAATTAAAAAATTCCCTTATGAAACTTAAAAATTTACTTCTCGAAGCATTTAAGCCACTAGTCTTTAAAAGAGCTTTAAGGGTTGCGCTAATTGTTGGCTTTATACTGAATATAATTAACCAGTGGGGAAGCATAATGAATGGGTTTGAGGATTTTCACACCGTTCAGTTCTTTCTCACCTTCCTGGTGCCCTATCTGGTTTCATCTTACTCATCGGCATTAGCCAAGTTTAACTTTGTGAGCGGCGAGGTAGCAGGCGTTGATGCCCGCATAACTTGTTCGGGATGTGGCAAGAGCGTTATAAAAGTGCTTAAGGGCGATATGGTTCCCTACTGCCACAAATGCGAAACCAAAACTCGCTGGAAAATGGTGGAGCATCTACCGCCCGTTTCTGTTGTGGAGGACGATAGGATGAAATCCAACGCCCTATTTGCCGAGTTTAATCCAGCACCAGTGCTTCGGGTTGATGCACAGGGGCACATACTTAGGGCTAACCCTAACGCCAGAATGTTGTTTGGTATTGAGGGGAACGGTGAACATCTGGTTGATATTATCCCAGAAGTTATCGACTTAAACTTTCGTAAGTTTATTGAAACCAACAGCATAAAAACATACCAGATAAAGGTTAATACCGATTACTACCAAATTGACCTGAAGGCTGTGAGCGACCTGGGCGTGTTCCATATCTACGCATCCAAGAACACGGCAATGATTGAGGAGCGAAACCAGCGTATTATTTTCCAAACGGCCATTGAAAAAACCAGCGATTCGGTAATGGTAACCGATGTGGCTGGGCGAATAACATACGTAAATCCTGCTTTTGAAGAGCACTCTGGATTTAGTTTTAGCGAGGTGAAGGGTAAAAATCCAAAACTTCTTAAATCTGGCAAGCAATCGCCCGAGTTTTATGCCGAGATGTGGCAAACCATTGGCAAGGGCCAAATTTGGAAAGGTATCTTCGAAAATAAAAAAAAGAACGGTGAACGTTACCACGAAAAGGCAACCATTACACCTATTACCGGCGATGATGGAAGCATCTGGCACTTCATGGCAATTAAGGAGGATGTTACCGAAGAGCTTAAGATGAAGGATATGCTCAACTCTATGGCACTGTTTGCGAGGCATAATCCTGCGCCCGTTTTAAGGTTCTGCGCAGAGGGCGAAGTGAAGGAGGCAAACCCTGCCGCAAATAAAATATTTGAGGTTGATAGTTTAATAGAAAATTCTCTTTACGATTTTCTTCCTGATTTTAAAGGGGTTGATATCGAAAAGCTTATAAAGAATAATGATGAAACAGCTATTACAGCAAAGGTGAAGAATAGGTTCTTCCAATTTGTTATAAAGGGGGTCAGCGAGTTAGACCTTTGTCATGTTTATGGTTCTGATGTAACCCAGCAGAAGCTTGCAGAGGAACGAATTAATTCAATGGCATTGTTTGCTCGTTTCAATCCTGCTCCAGTTCTTCGATTCGATTTTAACGGTGAGATTGTTGAGGCAAATCCAGCTGCCAAAGCACTGTTTAAAACCGATATGCTAACCGGAAAGAGTATAGAAAACTATATTAATGATTTTAGAGATATTGATATTAAGCAGCTTATTGATAATGACATAGAGCAGTTGCTAACTCACTCAGTTGATGGTAAACATTTTCAACTCTCAGTAAAAGGTGTGAGCGAAATTGGCTTATGCCACCTATATGGTGCTGATGTTACTGCTCAGAAGGAAGCAGAGACGCTGATTGAATCCATGGCGCTATTTGCTAAGCTCAACCCTGAGCCCGTGTTCCGTTTTGGGGCAGATTTTAAGGTGGTTGAGGCGAATCCTGCAGCAAAGGAAACGTTCCCCAAAATGCTTAAGGGGGAGGATATCAGAGAGGTGATTCCACCATTTGATGAATTACCCGTTGACAAATTCATCAACTCCAATGCGAAGGAGCTAAGGGAGGATAAGGTAAACGACCATATCTACCGGTTTATGCTTCGTGGCTTAGCCGATACGCAGGTTTGTCAGGTTTACACCTCAGATATCACTGAGCGGGTTGAGCAGGAAGAAAAAATTCGAGAGCAGGCAGAGAAGATACAAAGTAGTATTCAGTATGCCTATAGCATTCAAACAGCAGTGCTGCCATCAATAGAGGATATAAACCAGGCATTACCTGAAAACTTCTTGCTTTATGAACCAAGGGATGTGGTAAGCGGCGATTTTTACTGGCTAAAAAAGGTAAACGATCAGATTGTAATTGTAATTGCCGATTCAACGGGACATGGAGTTCCTGGTGCATTCATGAGCATGCTGGGTGTTGCTTTTTTAAATGAGATTGTTACCTCCGATAATCTTTATGCCGATATGATTCTCAATAAGCTGCGTTCACACGTTATCACAACCCTTTCCAGCTCAACTGGTAGCCGTGCCGATGGGATGGATCTGGCCCTTTGCATTATCAACCCAGCCACCAGAACCATACAGTATGCTGGTGCGAACAACCCATTTGTCCTTATTAATGCTGATGGTATTAACGAGGTAAAACCAGACAGAATGCCAATTGGCAAATATACAAGAAGGGATAGCAATCCTTTTACTCGACATATTGTAGAGTACGCACCCGGCGACGTAGTTTACCTATTTTCCGATGGATATCACGACCAGCTTGGTGGCCCCAACCTATTGAAATTTGGCTCACGCAAATTTAAGAATATGCTTGTTGAATTACATACCAAGCCTTTTGCAGAGCAAAAGCAAATTTTAATGGATAAGATAGGGGAGTGGCGTGGCGATTACAACCAGATTGATGATATGCTGGTAATGGGGTTTAAACTCTAGCTACTACTTATATTTTACCTATTACCTTAAATAGTAAGATAACAATATTGCTTATTAATCAGTAGTGTCCGGAGAAAATTCACAATAATT
>JBKHAH010000099.1:0-10359 GCA_046542995.1 Bacteroidales bacterium | reverse complement strand
AAGAAAAAAAGGGGCTTGAAGCCCCCTTTTTATAATATAATATTTTGGAATCTACTTCAACCCACGTTGTCTTAGTAGTGGTTCAATAGATGGCTCCTCGCCTCTAAACTTCACATATTGCTCCATTCCTTCGCCCATTGCGTTTTCGGAAAGCACATGCTTACGGAATTTTTGGGCAAGCTCTTGGTTAAACAAGTCTCCAGTTTCCTTGAAAGCCTCAAATGCGTCAGCATCAAGCTGGCCAGCCCAAAGGTACACGTAGTAACCTGCTGCATAACCACTTCCAAAAATGTGCTGAAAGTTAGTGGTTCTATACCTTGGCTCTATCTCATTAATTAAGCCAATGCGATTCATTGAATTTTCTTCGAATTCATTCACATCCATATCAGCAGAGATATCAGCAGTGTGCCAGTCCATATCAAGAATGGCAGCTGCAACGTATTCAGTTGTAGCAAAGCCCTGATTGAATTCGGCGCTCTTTTGCATCTTTTCAATTAGATCGTCAGGAATCGTTTCGCCAGTTTCATAGTGCTTTGCATACTCCTTTAACACCTCAGGCTCGCCAGCCCAGTTCTCCATAATTTGCGATGGTAACTCAACATAATCGCGAGGAACGCTACGGCTGGTTCGACGGTAACGGCCATCAGCAAAGAAGTTGTGAAGCGCATGACCAAACTCATGGAAGTATGTTGTTGTTTCATCCCAGCTAAGCATTGCTGGTTTCCCGCCTGTTGGGCGAGAGAAATTCATAACGATGGTTACCACAGGGGTAATCTTCTCACCATCCTTGTAGCTTCCGCTACGGTACGTTCCGCACCATGCTCCACCACGCTTGCTTGCGCGTGGGTGTGGGTCAATAAAAAGCACTGAAAGGTGCGAGCCGTCCTTATCAATTACTTCAAAAGCCTCAACATCCTTGTGATACGTTGGAATATCATCACGCTTCTTGAAAGTAAGCCCGTAAAGCTGATTTGAAACGTAGAAAATACCCTCACGCACGTTATCTAATGTAAAGTAAGGTTTAAGCTCATCCTCATTTAAATCAAACTTTTCCTTACGCACTTTCTCTGCGTAATACCACCAGTCCCAAGATTCCAACTCATAATCTTTCCCTTCCTGATCAATCATCTGCTGCATATCATTCGCTTCAGTTTTTGCACGAGCAAGTGCAGGCTCCCAAACCTCGTATAAGAAATCATAGACGTTATCAGGGTTCTGTGCCATTTGTATTTCAGTAAAAAACTCTGCGTAGTTGTCGTAACCAAGTAAATTAGACATCTTCTGACGGATATCCATCAACTCAAGGAACAGCTTCTTGTTGTCGTTCTCGTTATCATTATTACCACGCATCAAATATGCACGGTATAGCTCTTCCCTCAAATCTCTACGTTCAGAAAACTGTAAGAAGGGGATCCAGCTTGGTTTGGATAGGTTGAACACCCATTTTCCCTCTTTACCTTCCTCTTCTGCCAACTCTGCTGCACCAGAAATTACTGACTCAGGCAATCCAACCAGATCCTCCTCATCCTCAATTACAAGCAGGAATCCATTGTTCTCTTTAAGCATATTCTCACCTAATTGGAGCGATACCATTGAACTGCGCTCACTTAGCTCCTTTAGCTTCTCGCGCTTATCTTTAGGCAATGCGGCACCTGCTCTCTCAAAATCCTGATAGTACTTCTCCACTACTCTCATCTGCTCATGGTCCAAATCAAAATTCTCACGCTTGTCATAAACCTTTTTAATTCTCTCAAAAAGATCCTGATCTAACCTGATAGCGTTGTAGTGAGCACTTAGCATGGGGGTTGTCTCCCTTGCTATGGCTTGTAACTCATCGTTTGTATTTGCACCACGCAAACCACCAAAAACTGCACCAACCTTGCTTAACAATTCTCCTGCCTGATCGTAAGCAACAATCGTATTCTCAAAGTTAGGCTCCTCTGGGTTATTAATTATGGCTTCAATTTCAGCCTTATGCTGACGAATGCCCTCCTCATAAGCTGGTAGATAATGTTCTTCCTCAATCAAATGGAAAGGAGGTGTGCCAAAAGGTGTATCCCACTCGGTTAAAAATGGGTTTGATTCCTCCTGCTTACAACTTGTCATTAGCATAACAACAGGGACAAAAAACAGAATTAGTTTCTTCATGTGACTATAATTTAAATTTATACTAGGTTTAGTTAACTCAGTAAATAACAAAAATGTACATTAAAACTTATACTTTGAAGGTTTTAAGCGATAAAAGTTTAATCTAAAAAAAAAATCAGTTATACTATTTAGGTTTTAAAAGGAAATCTATCTTAAATGCTTTAGTTTCTCAATGGCTCCTAAAATAATTTCATTATTTGCGGGCAACTCAAAATATGGTTCCTCCTTGTGATTTGCAACCGCTGAAATAGCATCCTTAATTGCTAACCAAACCGAAAATGCAAGCATAAAGGGTGGTTCGCCAACCGCTTTACTCTTACGAATAACGGGTGGGTTCGGAACATGCCTTAGCAACTCAACGTTAAAAGTTTCAGGAGTATCACCTATTCCGGGTATCTTATAGGTATCGGGAGAGTGATTAAGCAATGAGCCATTCTTAGCCCACTTCACCACCTCGGTGGTACACCATCCTACCCCCTGAATGAAAGCACCAGTAACCTGCCCAAGGTCAATCTGCTCATTTATAGAATCGCCCACATCGTGCACAATATCAACCCGAAGGGTTTTACTTCTGCCAGTTAAGACATCTACCTCAACCTCCGAAACAGCCATGCCGTAGGCAAAATAGTGGAACGGCTCACCCTTACCCTGCTCCTTATCAAAATGAATTCCTGGTGTTTTGTAGTAACCCGTTGCATGAAGGCTAATCTGCTCAAAATGTGCCCGTTTGGCTAATTGGGCAAAATCAATTTTTTTATTTTGATTATCAGAAAAGTAGGCAAACCCATCATTAAAAACAATATCTTCCTTTGAATCAAGACCAAATTTCTCCTTTAGCATTTTTGCTACGCAGGGCTTAAGCCTTTCCTTTAGCTTATCAATGGCATTCTTAACGGCCATGCCGTTTAGGTCAGTTCCTGATGATGCTGCTGTTGGCGATGTGTTAGGCACCTTTGATGTGTTGGTGGCGTTAACCTTAACAACATCTAACGGAACGCCCAATTCAAGGGCAGCAATCTGCCTTATTTTAGTATGCAGCCCCTGCCCCATTTCGGTTCCCCCGTGATTAACCAGAACTGTGCCATCCTTATAGATGAGAACCAATGCCCCCGCCTGATTTAGGAAGGATGTAGTAAATGAAATACCAAATTTTATGGGGGTTAAAGCCATCCCACGTTTAATGAACTTGCTGGTTTCGTTAAACTTACTTACCTCCTTCCTCCTTCTATAATAGTTACTAGACTCAATGAGCTTATCCCAAATTGTGTAAAGCCGATTATTTTGAATGATTTGACCATACGGAGTTTCGTTTTTATCATCTAAACCGTAAAAATTTTTGTAACGAATCTCCGCAGCATCCTTTTTCAGGTACCTGGCAATCCTATCAATGGCATTCTCAATTACGGCAATACCCTGAGGACCACCAAAACCGCGAAAGGCGGTATTAGAGGGCAGGTTTGTTTTCCAGGTGTTACCTACAATACGGGCATTGGGAATGTAGTATGCATTCTCGGCATGGAACATGGCTCGTTCAATAATTGCCATTGATAGGTCGGTAGCCATGCCCACATCGGAGTTAAATTCAACGGTGTAAGCCAGAATTTTGCCATCATCATCAAAACCTACGGTATAGTTTGATTGGAAGCGATGGCGCTTGCCTGTTATCTTCTGGTCGTCGTCGCGGAAAAGGGATATTTTTACGGGTTTACCCGTAGCGTCAGCCAGTAATGCCGCCCAGGCGGCAACATGGTTGGCCTGCGTTTCCTTACCACCAAATGCACCGCCCATGCGCCTTACCTCGCACAGAACCTTATTGGCAGGTAAGCCCAGCACATCGGCCACCACCAGCTGCGTTTCTGTTGGATTTTGCGATGATGCATGAACAACCATATCGCGCTCCTCGCCGGGCATGCAAAGGGCAGCCTGTGTCTCCAGATACCAATGCTCCTGCGCTCCGGTTTTTAATGTACCGGAAAAGGTATGCTTACAATTCTTTAGCGTGTCGTCAACACTGCCAATCTCAATCTTACGTGGGGGCTGTAATCTATTCCCCTTCTCAATAGCCTTATCAATAGTCAGAACAGGTTCCAGTATCTCATAATTTACCTCAATGAGCCTTTCGGCTTCAATGGCAATCTCCTCGGTTTCGGCTGCTATTAAAAACATTGCCTGCCCTACGCAACTTACGGTTCCGTTTGCCAGGCACGGCTCATCATGAGCAATTGGGCTTAGCTGATTATCGCCGGGAATACGCTTAGAATCAATAATATCATACACCCCTTTTAGCTTTATGGCTTTGGATAAATCGTAGCTAACAATTCGTGCGTATGCATGCGGACTATAAACCACTCGGCCCACAAGCGTTCTCTCCGACGGGTACATATCTCCAACATAAACGGCTTTTCCGGTTACATGCTGTATAGCGCTTTCGTGATGGTTGTTATTATTCATATTCTATTTAATTTAACACAGAGGCACGGAGGCACAGAGATTTGATTGATTGCCCCGATATCCATCGGGGGATTGAATGATTGTTTGTGAGTTTAGTATTTAAAGTTTTTGTACTGATTTCCTTCAATACTATTTTTCTCCTACTATAGTTAATCATCCTCGCCTCCAAACATTTTTTATATAACCATCTTCCAGTTAAAAATCTGAGTAAATTTGCTAAATCTGCGTTATCTGTGTTCCAATAACATCTTAACAAGTAAATTCCCTGCTACAATCGTCCGATACTCCTTGCTTGATCGGGCATCAGATATTGGCGTGAAATCTTTGTCAATTAAATGTTTTGCCTCCTCAACATTATCAATTGTCCACTCCTTTCCAAGCAGAAACTCCTCAACGTGCTTTGCACGTTTGGCTACCTCTGCCATACCTCCGTATGCAAGGACTGCCTCGCTAATAACATTGTTAGAATCAACACTAATTCTTGCCCCAAGGCAAACGGTTGATATATCCAAATCGCGACGAGTTGAAACCTTTTCGGTAGTAATGATTGTACCTTCTGGAGTTTCAGGAATTAATATTCCTTTTAAAAGTTCATCGGCTCCGAGGCAATTCTTTCGGTAACCAACTATAAACTCCTCTGCATCAACCCAGCGATTGCCATTTATTCCGGTAATTTCAAGTTTAGCCTTTAGGGCAAACATTAACGGGATTAAATCGCCTATGGGCGATGCGGTGCAAAGGTTACCACCAAGCGTTGCTACATTTCTAATTTGCAACGAAGCAAAAACGTTAAGAATTGGTGTTAACTCGGGCAAAGAATTCTGAGATAGCTCCTTAATACTTTCGATACTTGCGCCTGCTCCAATATACATTCCATCTTGGTGCTGATGAATATCTTTTAGCTCTTCAACTGCTGATATATCTAATATTTTATGAAGATACTCATGCTTTTTATTCTGCTTAATGGCCGTATCGGTGGCACCGTTCACCACAAACGCATCGGGATTTTTTGAGAGAACCTCAGTAGCCCCCTCAATATTAAATGGCAAGAAGTAAGACTGCCTTTCATGGTTAAACGCTAGCGTATCGGTATTCTGCTTAATATGCTTAAGTAGCTCCACTGTATTGGGCTCGGTATTATCAAAATGATCGGACTGACGAGTTTCAGCAATCGCCTTAGCAGCATTAATAATGGGCTCGTACCCTGTGCATCTGCATAGATTGCCAGAAAGAGCATCCACAATATTCTCTCTTGTTGGTTGCAGGTTGGATTTATAAAAACCAAAAAGCGACATAACGATACCAGGAGTGCAAAATCCGCATTGACTTCCATGCTCATCAACCATGACCTTCTGCACGGGGTGCAGAACAGTTTCGGTGCCGTTGCGCTGGGCAAGGTTCTCAACCGTAATTAGCTGCTTCCCATGTATGGAGGCTAAAAACAGCATGCAGGAATCTATCGCTCTATAATGAACCCTATTGTCGCTACCCAATTCACCAAGCACAACCGTACACGCTCCGCAGTCGCCCTCAGCGCATCCTTCCTTCGTGCCACGATGCTCCGGTTGCATACGCAAATAGTTTAGCACCGTTGTTGATGGGCGAAAATCGGTTTTGGAAAAATCAATCTCAACGATACGGTTATCAAGAATAAATTTTAAGATATTGGGATTACTCATAATCTCTTTGAATTTTTAACATCAATAAGTTTAGCAATGATGCTAATTGCTATCTCGCGGGGCGTTTCGGCATTGAAGGGGATGCCAATGGGCATATCAACACTATTTAACTGCTCCTCAGTTAGAACATTCTTATCAAGCAAATGTTTGCGGGCTTCAGCAACCTTACGTTTACTGCCAATCATTCCAACATAAGCCAAATCAAACTTCGCCATGCGGGCCATAATCTGCTCGTCGTACTCATGATTAGGAGTAGTAATTACGGCAAAATCACGCTCGGTGAATTTTATTTCATCAATTGCATTAAAATAATCGCTGGTTATACATTGGGCATAGTTGCTTTGAAACTCGGTGTAAATTCCTTCACGATTATCGACAAAAATAACTTTAAAATCCAAGTCGGAAGCAAAACGACCAACCTCCCTGCCAACATGCCCTGCACCAAATATGTAAAGATTTAAGTCCTTATTAAAAGGCTCGAAATAAACCTCAACACTCCCTCCGCAGTGCATCTGCAAATCTTCCTCAAGCTGAAAATTCTTTTTGAAAGGCTTCCCATTTCGCAGGACTTGCAAAGCATCATCAATCACCTGCTTTTCAATTGACCCCCCGCCAACAGTTCCGGAGATGGTTCCGTCATCAAAAACAATCATTTTTGCTCCCTCCTTACGTGGCGTTGAACCTTTAGCCTCAGTAATAATGCATAGAACAAAGGCTTTCCCCTGTTCCTTTAGTTGCCCAAGCTGAAATAAGAAGTCTTTCATAATTATTTAAAGATTATTGAGTTTTTCGAATGCAGAAATTGCCAGAACACAATGTTCTGGCAATTTAATGAAATGAAATTAGATTTCAATTATTAATACAAAAAAGTTGGTACATTCATCGCATTGTTATCTTAACCTATTACCAATTCGTAAACCAAAATACACCATTCGGGGTTGATTTGGCCCATACATATAGCCTGGGTCACGATTGATTCCTGAATCGAAATCGGTTTGATAGGAATTAAATAAATTCTTTAACCCTCCGAATACTTCAAGGGTGGCACCATTTACCTTAATATCGTATCCAACACGTAAGCCTAAATCAAAGAATGGGTTACTCTCACGAAGTTCTCCTTCTTCGGGATTGGTGAGCGTTGGTCCAAAGTATGGAACAAGCATTTTGCCTGTGTAAGTTCCGGTTGAGCTGATGCTGAGTTTCTTAGTGGGTGTCCAATCGGCAGTGAAGAAACCATAGCTGTTGGGTGTACGAAGGAAGCTACGCTCATTAAAATCCCGCTCATCCTGATAATCACTCTTTTGCATCGTAAAGCCGGACGAAAGCATGAAATTTGGAGATGGTGCCAAGGATAGTTCAACATTTACCCCCTGAACAACAGCACCTCCCTCCTCGTTAACACGAAGATACTCCGCCACACCATTCTCGTCAGGTTCGCCAAACTCATTTGCAAAAGGATTTTGAAGTATGGTGTAGAACCCCTCAATAAGCAGGCTTGCTGGAAGGGATCCCAATTTATAACTCAAATCAACAGATGACATGAAGCTATGGCTGGTTTCCTGCTGCAAATCAGGGGCGTTTCTGTGAATAACCTTTCTTGAGCCTGACGTTTGGATGTGCAAGTCCTCATCAAAAACCTGAGGAGCGCGGTAACCCTTAGCGTAACTAGTTCTGATTTGTGCTAAACTATTAATATCGTACATTAAAGTAATTCTTGGACTAAGCACATTACCGGAAATATCGTTTTCTGAATTCTCAGCATCAGATATGGTATAGTGATCGAAACGCAAACCTGCAGTTGCCTTAAAGCTATTGTATTTATAATCAACTTGAGAGAAAGCCCCTGTAGTATTCTGGACCTGGTCAGCTACAATGGTATTATCAACATTGGAAACCTCAATCTCATCATTTACTATGCTGTACTCGGGATAGCCCAACTTTTGATCTTTTAGCCATCCCCCTTGATTCTCAACACCAAAGATTAACCCAGTACCATTTAACTGCATTTTATATTGAGCACCAGCGGTATAGGTTAAATCGGCGGTATAACCATAATCGCTAAGCGATTTTTCTGCTCCGTAGTAGGAATCGCGATCGACGTGCTGAGCCGATACGAATATGGTTAACAAATCGGATTCGCGAAAGAACTGGTCGTAAGTTAAAGCACCAGTTGTTATGTTATGGTCAACAGCCTCTGCAATATTTGCCTGATGCAAGGGTAGGTTATGGTTATCCCCTCCTCTCCTATCCTCGCGGATATTGAAAAAGTCGGCAGTTAGCTTACTTCTTTGACCAAAACGATGAAAAGCTCTAGCACCCACGCTGGTATTGGAAATTGAAGCCAACTCAGAGAAGCCATCACTGTTTGCATCGAAAGGATGACGATCGCGGACAAAACCAAAAACTGCTAACCCGGTTTTAATATCGGAAGAAACGGCGGTAGCGCTAAATGTCATGCTATTATCGGGGATTGAAGAGGCGTTATCCATTCCAACACCCGATATTCCACCATTAACACCCAACTCATAGGAGTTATTAATGGGATCTTTTAAAAGTAGGTTAACAGTGCCCGCAATGGCATTGCTACCGTAAAGGGCCGATCCGCCACCACGAATTACCTCAACCCTGTCAATCATGTTCGATGGAATAAGTTCCAAACCATAAACCCCAGCTAAGCCGCTGAAAATGGGGCGGCTATTGATTAGTATCTGCGAGTAGGGTCCTTCCAAGCCATTCATTCGTAGCTGAGTGAAGCCACAGTTCTGGCAGTTATTTTCCATTCTAAGACCAGGGCTGAAATTAAGCCCATCGCCCAGAGTAACGGATTGGGTCATGGTAAAAGTTTGTGGCTTTACAGTACTTACTACAACAGATGATTCGCGACGATTCTGCTCTGACCTATCACCAGTTACCACTACCTCATCAAGGCCAATGGCATCCTCCTCCATACTAAAATTAAGTTCAGTTGTTTCACCAGCAATTATAGTAACCTCCTTCTCAACCTTAACATACCCAACAGCGCTGGCAACTATTGTAAAAGTACCTTCGGGTAAATTAATAAATCGATAGTGGCCGGTTTCGTCGGTTGCTGTTCCGATGGTTGTACCTTTAATGTAAACGCTGGCAAAAGGAATGTGCTCCCCTCCATTAAGTATGTGGCCAACAAGATGCGCATCTGTTTTACGATTTTTGTGTTGGGCACCGTGTTTGTGACCTCTGCCTTGCCCACCTTGATGACGCTGTGCAAAAGTTGATGTTGATACTAAAAGAATTAAAAGGCAAAAAGATATGATGAGTCTCATTGTGTTATGATGTATTAGCTTAAATTAGTAAATAAGTCAATTTAATGACTCAATAAAAAAAGAGTTGATAAAGAATTATATCTAAGCTAATACGGGAGGAGCCTTGTTGGTGAGCAATTGCGGCCTTCGACTAAGAAGAGCAGGTATATATGCAAAGAAATAAACTTTATGACCAAATAGCTTATTAATCGCAAAGACAATAATACCAATTGTGAATAATAGCATTAGGCTATCCAACAGATGGAACTCAACCTTTGTATGCTGGTGATTTATTGGAGAACCAGAACTGTCTGTTTGAGAAGTTTTAGAAAATGGGTGGGCATGTGCAATAACCTTCCCATTGGGCAGGGTGTGAAGGTGCAAGAAAAGGGCATTGTTGAGTATCAGGAACCCAACAACACCCATCAAAAAAATGGCAAAATACTTTTTTACTTTTAAAAACACGCCTGCATTCATGTGTACAAAGATGAGGATGTTATTTTATTCACACAATACCTAAATGTTGGTATTATAAAAATCAAGATGTTTTTTTGACTGGACTTATTGATGAGGGTTTAATGTGTTAATGATCTGAGTTCGATATAAGAATTTAAACACGGAGGAATTTATGATCCCATACTACTCATGTAAACTGCATAGGTATGGTCTAAGAGATTCGCTATCAATATTCAGTCCCTAGCGGGACTTTCATTGTTTAAAAACGAATCATATTTTTAAAGGCAATTACCCTAGTGTTTAAAATCTTTACGTAGCTAAGGCTATGCCCAGATTTTCTTTTT
>JBKHAH010000098.1:0-10436 GCA_046542995.1 Bacteroidales bacterium | reverse complement strand
CTAATAACGAAAAGCTGAAATAGAATAATCCTACACAATTGAATGGGATCGCTTCGTTCCCCATTGAAACCAAAACAGGCTACTCCTCCTCTCCTTCCTAGCTGCCCAACTATGGCGGTCAGGCCGAACGCAGAGCAGGCAGGTTTTCTTGACGTCTCTTTGGTAGGCAAATACACATGAATTTCTCCATATTATTACTGCAGTGCAAACACAATTAAAAAGAATATTCTGTACCTAGCGGCACAGTAAAATCGGTATGTATAAAATCATCTGCCAATATTTTGTACCTGATGGGGCAAGACCTTTTTTATGCGTTTAACCCTGCTTATACCATCCCCAAGTATTTGCCTGTTCAATAATTTTCCTAATTTTGTCAGCAAACAAAAAAGCTACCCTAATTGAAATTAGAGAACTTTATAGCCAAGCGACTAATTAGCCCTACCGAAGGGAAAGGGAGCCTATCGCGCCCATTCCTTAAAATTGCCACTGCTGCGGTTTCCCTTAGCCTTGCTGTAATGATAATTGCCGTTGCCGTGGTTACAGGTTTCAAAAATGAGATTGCCGAAAAAACCATTGGCTTTGGCAGCCATATCCAAATAGTTAACTACGACCGTAACATATCCTTCGAAACAACCCCCATAAATAGCAATCAGGAGTTTCTGCCCGATATTGAAAAGGTAAAAGGGGTAAAACATATCCAGAAGTACGCAGTAAAACCCGGAATTATTAAAACCGATAACGATATTCAGGGCATCGTTTTAAAAGGGATTGGACTCGATTTCAATTGGGACTTTTTCCAAAACAAAATCAATGAGGGTAGTATCCTCACGCTTACCGACTCAACAGTATCCAACGGGGCAATAATATCCCAAACCACCGCATCGCTGCTTCAGCTTGAAGTGGGCGATATATTTGATATGTTCTTCGTTCAGGAACCTCCCCGAATTCGCAGATTTACTGTTGAGGGTATCTTCGATTCCCAAATGGCCGAGTTCGACAAACTATTTGTAGTATGCGATATTAAGCACATCCAAAGGCTTAACGACTGGGATTCCAACCAGGTTTCGGGTCTTGAAATCCTTATTGATGATTTTAGGAGGATAGAACATGTTGCCCTTGATATTGATGATATTGTTGCTTTCAACTTCCTAAGCGATGGGTCAAGGCTAAAAGTGCAGACCATTACGGAGATTTACCCGCAAATTTTCGACTGGCTTGAACTTCAAGACCTAAACGTAATAGTCCTGCTTGTTTTAATGCTCGCCGTGGCTGGTATAAACATGATATCGGGATTGCTGATTATCATTTTAGAAAGAACCAACATGATTGGTACCCTCAAAGCATTGGGTGCAGAGAACAGGCTGGTTCAAAAGATTTTCCTGATACAGTCTGGGCACATCATAGTTCGCGGGCTATTCTGGGGCAACCTTATAGGGCTGGCAATTGCGTTTATACAGCTAAAGTTTAACATTGTTACGCTCGATGAGGCAAACTACTACCTATCCTCCGTCCCAATAAACCTTGATATTACGCATATCATCCTGCTAAACATTGGCACATTCCTCACAACACTGCTAATGCTCATAATTCCATCAATGGTAGTCTCACGCATAAGCCCCGATAAAACCATAAAATTCGAGTAGCAGCCAGCTCGCAAAATTCATTGCTTATAATTGCTTGTTAATAACCTCTGTAAAAAACATTCATCCTTTCTCTTCCTATCTTGTGCACAACATCAACACATCTGATTATTGCTATTAACAATCAAGGATTTGTAGTTCGAGAAATTACTTTCTTAGTTTCTCATTTCATATTAGTCTATACTTTGCTGCTTAAATTATCCTACTCTTTTCTCGTTATTAATGACAAAACCCAAAAAAGATAGCAAAAAGGGTCACCACTGCCTGAGTGGTCTCTCGACCTCTAAAATTCAAGTCTGAATGCAAGGTGACACCAACGGCTTTTCCTTACAACGCGCGCGGGCACTGTAAAACGGCGGGGGCGTGAGCGTGAATGCTAAACCCTTAGCCCTATGTGGGATGGCGCTTGCGTTCGAGATGGAACTGGATTTCTTGTAAACCAAGCCAAGGAGAAATTTACCCTAAATTCCAGCGACCAATGGATTTCGAATGCCTCTGTTCCATATCGCCTACATCGCCATAGGGCTTAGGGTTAAGCAGAGCGGGCAGCAGCATCGTTTTACATTGATTCTTTGCTTACTTTCTCATCAAGGAGAAAGTAAGGATTGATTCTGTTTCTTAACAGATATTTGGACAGCCTAAACTCAAAAAGGCTGACCCATAGAATTTTATCATCAGGGCAAAGCGATATCGCACTTGATTAGGGTGTCCTATTGCACGACGAAAACAGAAGTAACCGCCTACTTAAAACCTGCATTTCCTATTCCTTATATCATACTTGTTAATAACCTCTGTAAAAAACATTCATCCTTTCTCTTTGCATTATCACCAAACAAAACTATATTAGGGCTTGCAAAAGTTCATTAAAATTATTGAACCTTGCTTAACTTTTTCCCAAAGTTGTTACCCTAAACATAGGAATAACAATTAATCAGAGCTGTAAAAATGCTTTTTTACTTTGGGATATTTTTCTTCTACATCAAACTAAAAGCAATTGTTGTGAAAAATAAAAAAACCTCCACATCCTTCAACCCTCAAAAAAATTACGCTAAAACCATGAAGGATATCGGCTACGTTAGCCGTAAAAAAGCAAAAAAATCCGATTACGAGCGTATCGGCTTCAAATCAGGACTTGAGGTTCATCAGCAACTCAAAACCAAGCAGAAACTTTTCTGCCGCTGCCCCGCAGGTATTTATCATAAAGACGAAGATTATCATGCAGAGATAATACGCCACATGCGCCCCACTCTTAGCGAGATGGGCGAATACGATGGAACAGCCCTGATGGAGTTTAAAACCAGGAAGGATATTATCTACCGCATTAACAATGAAACCACCTGCACCTACGAAATTGACGATACACCACCTTTCACCATAAACAAGGAGGCGTTAGAATACGCTCTGGAAATCTCCCTCCTTAGTAAACTTAACATTGTAGGCGAGGTGCACATTACCCGTAAGCAGTACCTCGACGGTAGCATCCCCACTGGCTTTCAGCGAACAGCCATTTTGGGTGTTGAGGGTGAAATACAACTTAAAAACAAAAAGATTGGCATTCTTCAACTTAGCATCGAGGAGGATTCGTGCCGTGAAGTCTCCGACGTTGGTCACACACGAACATACAAAACCGACCGGCTGGGCATGCCCCTTATCGAAACAGTAACGCACCCGCAATGCCTAACTCCCGATGAACTTAGGGAAGCGGCCGAGCATATCCGTTTCCTTAACAGGAGCACGGGCAGGGTAAGAATTGGCATGGGTGCCGGACGTGAAGATGTTAATGTTAGCTGCAAGGGCGGTGAGAGGGTAGAGATTAAAGGTGTTGCACACAACAAGTGGATTCCCGAACTTTCACACAACGAATCGTTTAGGCAGTGGGCACTTCTTAATATCCGTAAGCAGCTGCTTGAGCGCGTCTCCAACCCCAAGGAATGGTCAATATCATGGGAAGAAATTAATCCAAAGAAAATTGAACTAGCACATAAAACCGCTCTAAAATTCTCAAATAACGGATACAAGACCATCGCTGTTAAGTTACCGCATTTTAAAGGAATTCTCTCACACTTCTTACAGCCAGAAAAAACATTTAGCCATGAGCTAATCAATCGATTAAAGGTTATTGCATGCATTGAAAAGCCTAACATGACCAGCACCGAGGAGTTAAGCAACCCCATTGATAAGAACGATGCATTGAAGCTATCGGAAATACTCGAAGCCTCTGGCAACGATGCTATTCTCCTCATATGGGGCCCTGCGGATGATATTCCTACTGCGCTGGAAACCATTGAAGAGCGATGCCAAATGGCTTTTCAGGGCGTTCCTCAGGAAACACGCAAGTCGTTACCCGATGGCACCACAATTTTTGAACGCGTGCTGCCCGGTGCCGACAGGATGTACCCCGACACCGACTCGCCTCCAATCCCGCTTGAAGAAAGCTACATTGAAACCCTACGGGAACGTATTCCGCCAGACGTGGCAAAACGCTTTTCCCAATTAAAGGGGTGGCGTATTCCTGAAGATACGTACTTCTTTATTATGAAAAGAAACCTTATTCCAATTATAGAACAGCTGGTTGAGATTGGGGCAACAGGCCGATTTGCAGGCACATTTCTTGGCCACACGCTAAAGCATGTAGAAGGTACGACCGAGATGCACAAAGACTTCTCCTACCAAAAAATTGTTGAAATCTTCAAATTTCTAAAATCCCAAGAATTGGAATTCTCTTTAGCAAAATATATACTTCCTGTTGTCTATCAGCACCCCAACATGGATCTTAACTCTGTGCTCACCAGCATTGGTTTTAAACGAAAAACCAAAGATGAGCTACTTGCCCCCGTTGATTACCTTACAGAAAAGTTTAAGGAAATTAAAACATCTGGCAAGCCTACAAACGATGTGGTAGTCAATTGGGTTATGGGGCAGCTACACAAGCAGGCACAAGGGAATATCAACCTGAAAGATTTAAGGAAAGAAATTGAACACAAATTATAGTAAACCTTCAATCTTCATACAATAACTTAGGCAGCATTAATAAACCAGAAATACAATGGAAGATTTTTTTCAAGGATATAAGGGGCGCGCACTCGAAGTGCTAAAAAAATATAATGCACGGGTGTGGGGCAAAGTAACTATCGATACCACCCGGGGACAATTCAAAGGCACCGTTCTTCCCCGTTCAGAGAATGATGATGATAAGCACATTGTTCTTAAAATAGCAACAGGGTATAATATCGGAATAGATATTTTTACTATTACCGACATGAAGGAAACCGACTATTTTAAGGCATCGTATAAAATACCTGAGAAGGAGTTTCCTTACAGTTCCCATTTACCCAATGTAAAGTTGTTTGGTACAGGGGGCACCATTGCTTCTCGTCTCGACTATCGTACAGGTGCCGTAATACCAGCCTTCTCCCCAGGAGAACTTTATGGCGCAGTTCCTGAGCTGGCCGATATCTGCAACCTTACAACCGAAAAATTATTTGCCGTATTTAGCGAGAACATGGGGCCAGAACAATATAAGGCTCTGGCTATTGCCATTGGTAAAGAGATTGAGAATGGTATTGATGGGATAATTATCGGACACGGAACCGATACACTTAGCCACACGGCCGCAGCGCTCACCTTTATGGTTCAGAATTCGCCTGTCCCCATTGTTCTGGTTGGCTCCCAGCGCAGCTCCGATCGGCCCAGCAGCGATGCTGCTCTCAACCTAATGCATGCATGCACCACCGCTGGACATTCTGATATTGCTGAGGTTATGGTGTCCATGTTCGGGCCAACTTCCGATGAGTACGGTTTTCTCCATAGAGGTACGCGGGTTCGTAAAATGCACTCATCCTATCGCAGCACCTTCCGCACCATTAGCGACACCCCCATTGCAACGGTTAGTCGTAAGGATGGTGTAAAACCCATAAAAAGCGACTATAAACCCCGCCGGAAGGATAAGAATGTAAAAATACTCCCCTACTTCAACGAGAAGGTTACCATACTTTACTACTACCCAAACATGCAGCCCGAAATAATTGACATGCTTGTGGATAAAGGCTACAAGGGAATAATTATTGCTGGTACAGGTCTTGGTCATGTTAACAAACCGCTCTACCCCGCAATTGAAAGGGCTACAAAAAAGGGCGTTCATATTTACATGACCGTTCAAACCCTGTGGGGATATGTGAACATGTTTGTTTATGATACCGGGCGCGACATGATGGCCAAGGGAGTAATTCCTGCAGAAAACATGCTCCCTGAAACTGCATACATAAAGCTAGGCTGGGCATTAGGGCAAACCGATGACCCGCAGGAGGTACGGGATATTATGCTTACTCCTGTTAATGGGGAGATTACACCTAAAGAACCCTACAATGGATACCTAATATATCAGGGTGGCGTACCCGAGGTTGAGGATTTTATTAGAAAGTTTAGAAAGTAATCCGATAATCAGCTGAGTATAATTGCCTATGGACAGTTTCAAAAGTATTATCCAAAGGTTAAAATTGAACTTGTCTAATGAGCTGCCAGGGGCATCTGCCCAGGCAAGAATGGCTCCTACCCTCAGAAGCGATTTGCATCTTCATGCTAATCCTGACTCAACTACACGACAAAGTGCAGTGCTAATCCCAGTCTTTGCCTATGAGGGTTTGGCCAGCACGCTACTAATCAGAAGAACTACCTATAACGGTGTCCATAGTGGTCAAATAAGTTTTCCAGGAGGGAAGCAGGAAGAGCACGATACAGATTTAATTCAAACAGCACTAAGGGAAGCTCAGGAGGAAGTTGGTATAGACCCCACCCTTGTTAAGGTTGTTGGAACATTGACACCTCTCTATATTCCTGTTAGCAATATGATGGTGTTACCTGTTGTAGGGGTAATGCCCTCCATTAAGAAACTTCATCTTAACCTGCAAGAGGTAGAATACACCATAACGGCTAGATTATCGCTCTTTAAAAATCCTGATAATTTCTCCGTTAAAACCATCTGTATAAATAAACAACCAATATCTGCTCCATTCTATACTATTGGGAAAGAGGAGGTATGGGGTGCCACGGCCATGATAATTTCGGAACTAACAGAACTTTACTAAAACAAGCGATATAATAAAAACTAGTCAGGAACAATATTCTGATAATGTTGATATCGTTGCATTATCTGTTTTACATAATTGTAAGTTTCAGTGCCCCTTAAGTAGCCAAACCTTACCGTTGTATCGCAGTAATAGTCCGGATTATTCTTATTAAGAATAAAAAAATCTACATTATTATCCCAAATATAAGGATTCTTACCATGCTTTCTTGCCAAATTCTGTGCATCTATAACATGCCCAATACCTGCATTATAGGAAGCCAAAATAAATTTTAAACGCTGTTCTGGATCAGGAATACTATCCTCAAACCTTTTTTCCAGCCATCTCAAATATCTGGCTCCTGCTTTAATCTGAGTACTCTCATCGGTTTTGTGATTTATTCCAAAATAATCGGCAGTAGCTGGCATAAATTGCATTAAGCCATATGCTCCCATATGCGATTGCACATTATGCCTAAACCTGCTCTCCTGATAAACTAAAGATGCGAATAGTCTCCAATCCCAATCAATACTAGAGCTAGCATCCTTAAACCTATCGTCAAACGGAGATATTATTCCCATTCGGATATTATAATTCTCTGATAAGACCCTTTTAGCCCAATAGGGATTATTATAATACTTACGCTTAATAATTCTATATTCTGCCGTTCTCTTAAAATCTGCAAGCCAATCATTAATTGCATTTAAAAGGTTTGGCGATTTATGGTCAACGGCCCATGCTAAATTCTGCTCAAAGCTAACGGGAGTCTCAATATCAAGTATTTCGTAGTAAAAGGCATTTACTCTGGCAACATCCTCATCGCAAACAGTATAATCAATCTCTCCATGTGCAACCAGTTCTATCAGCTCGTCTGCTTCGTAATCCGCCATTTCTACAACAATTATATCAGCTCCTATCTCTTCCGACAGGTTACTTAATCGATGAGCGGAAGCTGAGCCCTTCTGAACATAAACTATCTTATTTGCTAACTCTAAAGGTTTGCGTACAGGCTTAATATCCTTGTCTTTTCTCTGTACCAAAACTTGACGGGTAGTGCTATGCGGTATCGTAAAATTATACTTCTCATTCCTTGAGGCTGTAATTGTCAGATTATTTGCAAATACATCTACCTCGCCATTATCAAGCATGCTAAAGGCTTCATCCAAATCATTCTCGGCAATTATCTCCAACTTAACATCAATATGTGAGGCGAATGCCTGCAACATGTCAAACTGAAAACCCATGGGTTCCCCACGATGAATAAAATAGTTTGTTGAATTAAAATCGGTAACTGCTACAAGAAGCCCCTCCTCAATAATATGTTGTAAATCTCTATATCCATCAAAATCGGACACTTTATTGCTGCTACGATCTTGCTCACATCCAACAAAAAAAACAATTAATAAAAAGACAAGCCACTTCACTTTGCTCCTTAGAAATCTCCTCATATTTAATATATTGGTGAATAATACGGTGTCAAAAGTATATTAAAATTGTGTTCCACAAGAATAAATTTGACGACTAGTCGTAAAAAATCCACGAAATTCCAAATTTAAAAACCCTTGGATTCATTGGGTAAAGGTAGGTAGCAAAATACTGATTATTGGGATATCCTTGGTTAGCATGCTCAAATTTTAGATAGATTAATGCGCGTTTCCATTTAAAATTCGCAAAAATATCTACCATCGGATAATCACCAATCATCTTTTCGCGTTGATTATAGAACTGCCCAATAGCTGGCTGATAGGCATCTGCATAGAACCTGGATCGATAGAATACACTAAAACCTAACTGTCCGGTTAAAACATTTTTCACTAATTCTCTTTCATAGAAAAGTGAGCCATGTGCAATGATATCCGGAATGCTTAATACATCACTATTCGTGTTGGCTTGCCAAACAAATTTGCTAAAGAAATTGAATCCATTCCAGAATCTAAAGTTTTTCTGAACAAAAGCCGATGTAACAGTAACATCCGATGCTTGTTCGGGAGTTGCATTCTGTCCAAAATAGATATAATTTTTTATATGAATTAAGTTATAACCAATTTTTGCTTCCCATCGTTGTGCATCCAACTCACTACCAATCCTAAAGCGCGTCTCTTTACTTAAGGAGTGATTCCACTTAAAATGATTTGAAAAATAGTGATTAAGAAAAATATTTGGCGTAACCTCTGAAAGTTCAACTTCTCCCTTTAATTGAGGCATCTCAGGGTCACGCCAAGGCGATATAATGACTTCACCTTCAATCTCCTTATCTTCGGCTCTATAGCCAGTAAAATATATTCTTAAGGCTCCTCTGTAAGAAAAATATGGGCTCTCACTAAAGGCAGCTACCCCCAAATGACTTGTAATTTGACTATTCTCTTCCTTTTTATATAAAAAATCATCTGGCTCAACAAAAAAGTAACTTTGATTATTAAAACCTAGCCATCCTCTAAGGCCTGGCATACCAGGAATTTTTGCAAATTGCGCAATCTCAACAACACCCAATGCATTAAACTCATTTAATGATACCGAATCGCTCGTAAAGTTTGAGTTAAAATAGAAATTTGGATAAAACTCTTCGTCTAAAGGACCATCAGAATATTTTCTGCTTGCCTTATTATAATCAACAATTAATTTTGCAGACAACAATGGTATATAGCCTTGCCTATCCTCGCCAATAGAATCCTTATAAAAGCTTTTTATATTTAAAAACGTATAATCCAACAACGCTGAAACGGATTGCTCTCTTGCATCGCTGTTAGCCTCCAATAGCGAAACAGGAACTACTTGAGGAGATTCCATTAAGGTATCCTGTATGAAAAAGTGATCGGTTATGCCTCCGTTCTCGTTGTGTTTATAAGATTTAACTGAATAATTTGCTTGAGCTGAAAAATTTCCCTTATAATAGCTACCAAACAACGAAATAAAATTATTCTTTGTTTCCTGATTACGATAAACCCCCTTTGTTCCATAAAAGTCATAGGTAACACCAAGATTTATATGCTTGGTTGCGTTCTGAGTATGAATCACACTAAAAACCTGCTCAGCCTCTGAGCGCTTTCCTCCGCTAGAATAACTCAATTTCGTATAAGGTGTTCTTACATTATAATGTGGTTGCTCTATGCCCTTATCAGAATATGGTTTTAAAAACCTTGTAAATAAAAAACCATTTTTACTATGCCTTGAAAAAAAATGATCGTTTTGAGATGGACTCCCAAGGTTGCCAAGAAAAACAAAAGTTTCGTAATATTTCTGTTGTGGATAAAAAAGGTGATTCATCCACAGGCTGGAATCAATTTCAACCTCATCATTACCTATATATTTCTCATTAAATCTCCACGAAACATATTTAGGCTCCCTCGGCAACGATAGCATATCCCTTGAGAACCTGCTTAAAATCTCCTCCGTTTTTAAATTTGTGGGTTCAGATCCCTTATTAAAATTTAAGGTATCCTTAAGATTTCGGGCGTTCAGACCAAGAGTATCCTGATCAAGATTTTTAATCTTATCGCTGGATCTTTTATGTATAGTATCTGAAGTCGGGATAGTGTCGGAACCAAGAAATGAAAGGCTAAAATATTCACTACTATTACAAAAACTGATCGTTTTTGAATTAACAGCAATACCCTGATTACTAAAGGATATAAGGGTTAACAAAAATATTATTAGTATTTTTTCTCTCATAACAGAGTGTAAATATACAAAAAAAGCCCCGATACCGTTGGGTAAAGGGGCTTGTAAAAGGGTG
>JBKHAH010000021.1:0-40933 GCA_046542995.1 Bacteroidales bacterium | reverse complement strand
TCATGAGATTTGGGTGCCCTTTTCTTTTGCAAAAAGCCAGTAAAAACCATAGTTTAAGTATATCTTTGTTGTTTAGATTGTAAGCAAATAATTTACTGCGTGAATTACTACCAATTTTTTATATCGAACTGGAAAATACTACTATTTGCCATTGTCTTTACTTTCTTCTCAGGCTTTGGGCAAACATTCCTGCTATCATTATACATCCCTAGTTTTCTTAAGGAGTTTGATATAAACCACACTATTTACAGTACGCTTTACGCAGCAGCAACTCTACTTAGCGGTTTTACCATAATATTTGCCGGAAAAATTATTGACAGAGTTAATCTTAAAGTCTTTGCCTTTGTTGTAATTGCTGGTATTGCTTTGGCAAATTTGTTCGCAAGCTTGGTATTTAACCTATTCACTTTATTTATAGCCATCTTCTTGCTACGCTTTTTTGGGCAGGGATTGCTGAGCCACACATCCATGACAGCAATGGGACGATATTTTTCAAAAGCCCGGGGCAAAGCCTTGAGCGTTGCATACCTAGGCTTCCCTCTGGCTGAAGCAATTTTTCCAATTGCAATAATTACAACAATATCAGTAATAGGGTGGCGCCAAAGTTTTCAGGCAAGCGCAATGGCAATTGTAGCAATTCTTCTCCCTTTATCGTACATACTGCTTCGTAATTTTTCAAGGAAAAATGTTAAGGAGGATTTTTCAATTGATGAAAACAATAAGCTACCCGAAGATAATACAAACCAAAAGGTTTGGAAACAGAAAGAGATCATAAGAACAAGCATTTTTTACATACTTGCCCCAACAGTTTTCATAACAGGTTTTATGCTAACAGCTCTATTCTTCTTCCAAACATTTATTGCTGAAGATAAAGGATGGTCGGTTGAATGGATGGCGCTTAATATAACTGCTTACGCCATATGTTCGTTTGTATTCTCACTAATTGCTGGGCCACTAACAGACAAATATACTGCTAGGAGAGTTTACCCCTTCGTTCTACTTCCAATGGCCCTTGGCTTAACTTTCTTGGTATTGTTTTCAAGTCCAATTATCACAACACTGTTCTGGTCTTTTTTGGGCATCTCAGCGGGACTTAACCCAACCGTATCAAATGCAATATATGCGGAGGAATATGGCACCCTTAGCTTGGGTGGCGTAAGGAGCCTTTTTACATTTGTTATGGTTGCCAGCACAGCATTTGGACCAATTGTATATAGCTTGTTGCTCGACTCTGGACTTACATTCCACTCCATACACTTGCTAATTATTGCAGTTATCGCAATAAATACCTCTATGCTCCTCCTATCATTAAAACACAAAAAGGTTCAGGTTTCGGAATAAAGATTTATTCCTATTTTACCAGTTTATTAAACTATCTAGCATTCTGGGATATTCACTAAATGGTTGAATTATAGCTTGTCAAACAAGTATATCAAAATCAATAAAAAAATAAAAAATTGTTGTCGGAAAACTTATTTGATTCATACATCTTTTTTGATACTTTTATTTCGGATTAAAAAAGTTAATTCAACTAAATTAATACACCATTGCCTAACCTACTAAACCATAAGTATAATGAGTTGGAATAATCTTAATATCAGAACCAAGTTAACTTTAATATTTGGTTCATTGGCAGCTATTGCCTTAATAGCCGCAGGTGTTACTTTTCTTAGTTTTAATCAGATAAACGGAATACGAGCAAAAATTCTGAACCTGCATTTAGCTGACAAATCTAGAATTACAGCCGATAATAATTTTCTTCTATACCTTCAAAATCCTGATAGTAGAACGCTCTCGCAGGTAAAGCAAGGGCTACAAGAGGTACAGGATGTGCTTACAGAGCTCAAAGAGAACCCTCTCCAGCAAAAGGATATACAAGTTATTGAAGGCATGTTACAGGAGATTGATCAATATTATAGTTCCATTAATCAACTTTCCAACCTAAGTGATGAGAAGGAAACCTTGCTAAACCATGCAAACAGGATTACTCAACAGATTACAACCGACCACCCAGAATATTCAAGTGAAATTTTTAAAGTAAGATACCTTGGGCAAAAATTTATTGTTAGTAGCAATTCAACTGATTATTCACAATGGGAAGGAGCAGTTAATAGTTTTATACAGCTTACCGAAGATGCTGAAGAAGAATCCCTCGGTTTAAAGGTAAAGGATTATTTTAGCAAGGGGCAGGATTACTGGGGCACCATTACCGAAACTAATAAAATATTTACTACCATTGAAGGGATTGAACAAAACCTAAACACCAATTTGCATTCTCTAATTGGAAGCAGCGAAGAGGTTTTCAACACCCAGCGAAGCCGTAATATTTCTTTTATTATCACAATTCTTGTTATTTTAATTTTTGGTGCCAGCATGGTTGCATACTACTTTAGTAAAAATATTTCGAGAAGCATTAGGCGAGGTGTAAAGTTTGCAGAGCTAATATCATCGGGCGATTTAACCGTTAAGCTCGACAGCGACCTTCTAGCCAAAAATGATGAGCTGGGCGACCTCTCCAGGAGCCTCAACTACATGGGCGATGAGTTGATGCGAATAACCGATACTATTGTTAGCGGGGCAAATAGCATAGCACAAGCCAGCATTCAGTTTAGCAATACCAGCCAGCAGATATCAAAAAGCGCCAACGAGCAGGCCTCCTCAACCGAGGAGATATCATCAAACATGGAGGAGATGGCTGCCAATATCGATCAGACATCGGCAAACTCAAAGCAAGCCGAGACAGTTGCCGCTGAAACCGAAAAAGGGGTTGTTGATGGGGTTGAAACCGCAACCAAAGCACTGGACTTTGTTAATCAAATAAGCGATAAGATTACAATCATACGCGATATATCGTTCCAAACCAACATACTCGCACTCAATGCAGCGGTTGAGGCTGCTCGTGCAGGTGAACATGGGAAAGGTTTTGCGGTTGTTGCCGCTGAGGTAAGAAAACTAGCCGAAAGATCTGCTAACTCGGCACAAGATATTGAAAACATGGCATACAGCCTTAAGGAGGCATCCGATTCGGCCAATGAGAAGCTTAAAACCATCATCCCGAAAGTTCGGGATAATCTGAAGATTATTCAGGAGATATCTGCAGCCAGCGTTGAGCAGGCATCTGGAGCTGAAGAGGTTAATAATGCCATTCAGCACCTGAACCAAACGGTTCAAAACAACGCATCCATCAGCGAAGAGCTGGCCTCCAGCTCCGATGAGGTAAAAAGGCAGTCCGACATGCTGGTTGAGGCAATCTCTTTCTTTAAAACCAAAGAAAAAACTAACTCAATTTTAACAACACAGAATAAAGCCCACGTTAATAAAATTGAGAAACAGACTGAAAATTTAAAACCAAAAGGAACAAACCTTGACAAAGGGAAAGGTGTAAACCTAATGATGAACAAAGAGTCAAACGAGGATGAGTTTACAACCTACTAGAATTTTAAGCATAGTATGACTGAAGAATTTAATGGTCCCTTAACAAAAATGTCCTTTAATAACGAAGGGACAGAAACCAACATAAAACCAAAGTACTTCTTAAAAAGCGAGAAGGGGAATTTTGATATTTCAAATTACATTGGGAAGCCGCTTAGCATCCTCTTCTTAAATAAGATTACATGTATCAGCTGTGGGAAATCAATAAAAAAAACATACGGGCAAGGTTACTGCTACCCTTGTTTTATATCAGTTCCTCAAACAGAGGAGTGCGTTTTAAGACCCGAACTTTGCCGTGCACATGAAGGAATAGCCCGTGATATGGATTACGCAAAGCAGAACTGCCTTGTTGACCAGTATGTTTATCTGGCTACTTCCGGAGGATTAAAAGTTGGCGTAACACGTTACCACCAAGTTCCTTATCGTTGGGTTGATCAAGGGGCAAGCAAAGCAATTATAATTGCTGTTACAAAAAACAGGTACAATGCAGGTCTTATTGAGGTTGCTCTTAAAAAAATACTTGCCGACAAAACCAATTGGCGAAAGATGTTAATGGGCAACGATGAGGATATTCCATTAACAGGAGAAAAGCACAAAGCGCTGGAGTATCTCAACAACCAGCAAGCGTTTGAATACGCTATACCCAACGATATTGAGTTTAGAGTTGATTATGAGGTAAACTCATTCCCCACAAAAGTAATTTCAAAAAGTTTGGACAAGGAGAATAGCATTAATGGATTGCTAACCGGCATTAAGGGCCAGTACATGATTTTTGAAGGAGGTAGGGTTATTAATATCAGAAAGCATACTGGGTACCATGTAAAAATTATGGGCGAATAAGCCCAGGTTTACCATATTTGTGTCGCAAAACATGAACTCATCAACCAAGTGCACTTCCTTGTAAATTAGACTATTATTCAACACCTAACAATGTTCTTCTTTGTTAAAACCCAACCATACTACCTGCATTTGCCACTTATTCAGCATATTAGCACACTGTGTTGAAGCAATGCAAAATAGCAGAAAACTGTATATTTTTTAATTAATTTTTTATTTCTTTGTGCACCAAGGTTAAAAGGCACTAAATTTCTGATTTTCTTATACTAATTGAAAACTAATTATATGGCCAAAAAGGAGGATAATTTAGAGCAGAAAGATACTGGAGCTTCTTCTGCAACAGATGCTAATCAAAGCAAAGGTTTTCTTGGTTGGGTAGAGCGCATGGGCAACAAGCTTCCCCACCCATTCTGGATTTTTATATGGATTTGTATTTTTATTATTGTTTTTAGTGGGATTGCTGCGCTGCTGAATATTAGCGCAATTGACCCTGCAAGTGGCGAAAAGATTGTTGCCGAAAACCTAATATCGGGCAAGGGCTTACGGCTGTTCCTTGAAAAAATGGTGACCAACTTCGCTCACTTTGCTCCATTCGGGTTGGTTCTTGTTATGCTAATGGGCGTTTCGGTTGCTGAACGCTCAGGGCTGCTGCCATCAATTCTTAAGTCGCTAACATTTTCAGTACCAAAAAAAGTTATTTTCCCTGTTATTTTCATGATAGGTGCTTGTGGCAATATTGGTTCAGATGCTGGAGTTGTTATTATTCCGCCCATTGCAGCTTTAATATTTACCACAATGGGGATAAGCCCCATTGCTGGACTAATTGCTGGCTATGCCGGGGCAACCGCAGGGTTTACTGCCAACTTTTTTATTGCAGGAACCGATGTTCTTCTTGCGGGCATTAGTTCAGAAATAACTGCAGGTATGGACAATGTTACAGAGGTAAGCGCAACGGCTAACTGGTACTTTATGATTGCCTCCACCCTACTGCTAGGTATTGGCGGAGCTTTTATTGTAACACGTTTTACCATTCCGCGCTGTAAGAAATTTGAACTACTTGATGGTGATGTTCAGCTGGCTCAAAAACATGAAGTAACCCCTGAGGAAAAGCGAGGAAAACGAAATGCTGGAATCGCTTTCCTGATTTATACCGCATTCATTCTAATATTGGTTGTTCCATCATGGGCCCCCTTACGCGATCCTGAAACAGGCTCACTTGTTCCATCCCCCTTTTTAAGGGGACTTGTACCGATACTTTTCTTTGCCTTCGCAATACCTGGTTATTTCTTCGGCAAGGCCGTTGGAACAATTAAAAAACCTAACGATGTGCTTAAGCACATGGAGCATGGCATGAAGGAGCTATCTGGCTACATTGTTCTAATGCTGGTAGTTGCTCAGTTTATAAATCTTTTCTCGTGGAGTAACCTTGATACCATACTGGCCATTAAAGGAGCAGAGTTCCTACAATCGGCAGGACTAACGGGGCCAACCATGTTTATAATGTTTATGGTACTGGTGGCCTTCCTTAATATTTTCCTTGGTAGCGGCTCGGCTAAGTGGGCAATTTTTGCACCCATATTTATACCTATGCTTGCCCAGCTAAATTATAGTCCGGCATTTGTTCAGCTACTTTACCGCATTGGCGACTCAATTACAAACTCTGTAACCCCGCTATACGTTTACTTCCCTCTCCTTTTAGGTTGGATACACAAGTACAATAAGAACATTGGCATAGGAACAATCATTTCGCTATTAATGCCATACGCTGCAATTCTATTTGTTATGTGGATTGCTTTACTACTTGCATGGTACTTCCTAGGGTTGCCCATTGGCGTAGGAGAAGGTATATATATTGTAGGATAATTCCTTTAATCAACCATAAAAAGGTCCCTCTTGAAATGTATCAAGGGGGATTTTTTATTTAATAAAACTGCATCAGGACAGCAATAATTATCAGTATGCTAAATAGAATTTCTGTCCACAAGCGGCTGGATGAGAATGTGAAAAAGTTTGAGAAGATAAACGCTGAAGGGATTGCGGCCAGGTAGGTTATTTCTATCGAGCTAAAGGGAGACAAAAATGCTACTCCCGCCGAAATCACCAAGAACCAAATAAATATGCTGTAGTACTTACGTATACTAATCTTCTGAGTTGTTAGGGAGCCTATTAAAAATAGAAGCGTAATGATAAGAAGCAACCCTGAGAAAGAGTAAAAAATGGTAAAAAGCACCCCATAAAATCTGCTTATTCCTATTGGTTCAGAAACCATATCCAGTAGGTTAGCAAGGTATGCTATATCATCGTTGAAAAAGTAGTGATAGAATACCAGAAAGAGCCAGGGTGTAATGAACCCAAGAATGCTAACCAGCCAATCGCGGATGGACGGTGGTCTTAAAATAATAAGCGAAATAAACACAAGTAGAATGTAGAAACTTGCAGCAAAATAAAACAGTGAGGCTACCGCAATGAAGAAGCTCGCTTTAAAGAAATTATCTAGCGGCTTTTTGCTGCTATATGCGCTTAAAATGTAATCGATAGATATAATAAGAAATACGGCGGCAAAAAGTGCTGGGGTCAATCTTTGTAATGGAAGAAAAGAGGAACTTAATAAAACAAAAAATAAAGGAGGCAAGTAGGTTCTATACTTAATCAGTATATGCTTGGTGTTTATCTGAATTAGCAAAATGGCACATAGCATAAGCACAGAAAAGGCAACAAGTCGCTGTACTAAAATACTTTCACCCAGCAATTGAGTAACCAGCCCATATAATGGCATTGGAGTATCGTCGAAATAAAATCGTAAGTGCTCACCGGAAATAAACGATTTGAGCCAGCTCAAAATGGCAAGCAAAACTATTGCCAGAAAAACACGGGGCAAGGGGCGTTTAAAAAACTTTAGCAGCATTAACCTATGTGTTTAGTGTTTTAAATTAGATCCTGTCCAATATCACTCCTAAAATATTTCCCATCGAAAGCAATTGAACGGGCATTACTATACGATAAGCTTAAAGCATCCTTAATACTATTAGATATACCCACTGCTGCTAAAACACGTCCACCTGCTGTAACTAACCTATGCTGCTCATCAACTTTTGTACCTGCATGAAATGTTAATGCTTTCGGATTTTCTTGCAAACCAGAAATTGGCTTTCCCTTCTCATAGCTATCTGGATATCCTCCTGATACAAGAATTACCGCAGTTGCGGTTTCAGGGTAAAACTCAATCGTAGAATTGCTTAGCTCATTTTTTGATGCATCTATTAATAGCTTAAGCAGATCGGTTTTAAGACGCGGGAGCACAACCTGCGTTTCCGGATCGCCCAGACGTGCGTTGTATTCAATAACGTATGGATTGCCGTCAACGTTCATTAGCCCAATAAAAATGAAGCCTTTATAGTCTATACCTTCGGCATTTAGCCCATCAATGGTTGGTTTCACAATTCGGGTCTTAACGCGATGCATAAACTCCTTGCTGGCAAAAGGTACCGGTGATACCGCACCCATGCCTCCAGTATTAAGACCGGTATCGGCCTCGCCAATGCGCTTATAATCTTTTGCTTCGGGAAGTATTACGTATGATTTCCCATCGGTTAAAATAAAAACTGATAGTTCAATACCATGCAGAAACTCCTCAATAACAACGGTACTGCCAGCGTCGCCAAATTTTCCTTCAAAAAACTCCTTCAGGCTTTTTTGGGCCTCATCCAGCTCGTTGCAAATAACAACACCTTTTCCTGCTGCCAAACCATCGGCCTTAAGAACGTAGGGTGGTTTCAGTGTGTTAAGAAAATCAACCGCCTCACTCATTTGACTAGCAACAAAACTCCTGTACCGAGCAGTAGGGATGCCGTGACGTAGCATGAAACTTTTTGAAAAATCTTTGCTCCCTTCAAGTCGTGCACCAGATTTGTCTGGGCCAATCACTGGAATCTGCTTAATCTCCTCGTCGGATAGGAAGAAGTCGTGAATACCTTTCACCAGTGGATCCTCTGGTCCAACCACAACCATATCAATACTTTTGGTTAGCACAACATCCTTCACCTTATGAAAATCAAGAGGATTAATGCTGATATTCTCACCATGTAATGCCGTGCCAGGATTGCCAGGAGCAATGTACAGCTTAGTTAGTAGTGGACTTTGACTAATTTTCCATGCCATGGCGTGTTCCCTGCCGCCTGAACCAATAAGTAGAACATTCATTGTACCTAGTTTTTAATAGGACGTAAAAATAGCCCAATAGTTTTTAACGTCAAAGCTATAAGTTACATTTTCAATGTCATGCACCATGAGCGAAGCTTGGCATTTTTTTTTGACAATTCCAACGATTAGAATTATACTAGTTCCTTGAATTTTCTTTGGTATCTGAAGCGTCCATGTCGGGTTGAAACATCCTAGAGAGCAGGAGGAAGAACCTGGGTAGGGCCCCCTTATTGGGATTGGTGTGCTGATTGCTAATTGATAAGGGTAAAAATGATTTTACTAGAATTTTCGGTTCTGAAATAATCGTTTTTTAATCCTTCAATTTTACACCATAAAAAAGTCCCTCATCATAAAATGCTGAGGGACTTTTAGTTGACCCACCAAGACTCGAACTTGGACCGACAGAACCAAAATCTGCTGTGCTGCCATTACACCATGGGTCAGTAACCTTAACCTTTTTTACAAAGGCGGTGCAAATATAAAACCTTTTTTTGAGCTACAAAACCTTTTTTGTAAAATTATTCTTCAAACGCTTCAAGTTTATTGTCTCTCATAATCCATGTTCTTGCCACCATTTCATCTGGCCAGCATAAGCAATACTCCTGCTCGTAACTAAGCATATCCAAAACGCTCCTGTCAATATAAATAGATTTTCCCTCAGGTATATGAATTGTAATAGTTAAATCCTGAGCCCTCCATTTCTCGCCTTGGGGCAAGATGTAATATGGATTAAGTAACAGGTTTGATCCCACAAAATTGAAATCAAAGCGAATATTGTTAGCGCTTCTCCTAGCAAGTAACTTTGTTGCTCCTCTCGATTTTCTTTGAATAGTAAGCTCAAAGTTGTTGCTACTGCTTTTCCCGATAAAAATTTCCGGTTGACCAATAACCCGAGGGATTCCCTTAACATCTGCTATGGTATATTCATTGAATAGCACAATGTCATCACGATAATCAATATCCTCTAGCTCCTCCTCATTCATGTACAAATAGAGTCGGTAAATGTTCTCATCAGATTTTTGGAGCGACACCTCCTCCTTAACGGTTTCTAAAATAGTGAAGCTACGTGCCTGTAGGAAGATAACAAAGGAGAGTATAGCCACTGAAATAATCCATAGGGATGCACTAGTTACGAAGAGAACTGAATTGCGGGCTCTAAACCTGAAAACCATACGTAAGCCAAGGTAAATAAGGGCAATTAATGGTATTGCAACAATGAAGAATACGGGAATAGTAACCCATAGCATTGAGCCCATATCGATGGTTGTAGCCAAAACTTCGTTTACGGTAAATCCGCTAAACGCAGGGAACAAGCTGGTAATAACACCGCCAAGAAATACGGATGCAATAGTTGATAAGAGCCCTATTAACCCAATGCTTATAAAAGCAATTGCTAAAATTACAACCACAATTTTGGCTATTACACTTAGAATTGTGCCTATTACGGAAAATATCTTACCGAAAGCACTGAAGATGCTCTCAAAAATATCTGAAACACGATGCTTTTTCATACTTTTCTTCACCTCCTCATATTCTCTTTTAATATTTTTTTCCAAATTAGACAGATTAACATCCTCGCCTCTCATCTCCATGCGTTGACGAGTTGTTTGCGCCCGTGGCACCAGGGCCCAAAGAATAATGTAAATAATAAGTCCGAATCCTTTGGCAAATGCCAATGTCGCAAAAATAACTCTAAAAACCAAAGGCTCTAGGTTAAAGTATGCGGCCAATCCTGAGCAAACACCACCAATAATTGCGTTTTCATCATCACGATACAACCTTCTCCTTACATCCTGCTTGGTAGTTGTGTTAGTGGAAGCCCCCTCATCATCTTCATCGGTAATCTGTTCGGGTTTGCCAAGAATTTCAATAACCGTGGTAACCATCTCAATATCTACAATCTCACGACTCCCAAGCTTCTCGGTAAACAATTCTGCTGCACGCTCCTCAATGTCGCTATATATCTCATTTGCTTCCTGAGAATCACCCAAATGTATTTTAAGTGATGTTAAGTACTCATTCAATGCTACGTAGGCATCCTCCTCAATTACAAAGGCAATGCCACCCAAGCTAATTTTTACAGTCTTTTTCATTTTACCTAGGATTTATTGCGTATAGCGTTTACAGTTTCAATAATGTTCTCCCACCCCTCGTCCAGTTCGGTTAGGTACTCCTTACCTTTAGGTGTTAATGAATAGTATTTGCGTGGGGGACCTTGTGGCGATTCTTCCCAGCGATAACTGAGTAAACCAGCATTCTTCTGACGTGTGAGCATGGGGTACAGAGTACCCTCAACAACTATCATTTGAGCTTCTTTTAGCTTATTTATCAGGTCGGTTGTATATGCGTCACCGCGCGCTAATATTGAAAGGATGCAAAGTTCTAACACCCCTTTTCGCATTTGTGCTTTTGCATTTTCGGCATTCATCTTTACTGATTTTTTTGTTCATTTGATCCCTTAAAGGATTTTCCAATATTCTCGGCTGTTACAGGTTCGCCTGTCATTTCAAGCTTTTCAGCTATTGTTGTTGCTTCGGGTATCACAATCCAAAGTATAATGTAAACAAATACACCGCCGCCACCCCATATGGCAAGAATTACAAATAGTACCCGTATAATTACAGGGTCTATATTCCAGTAGAAACCCAAACCTGAGCTTATACCTGCAATTACCCTGTTGTCAGGGTCACGATATAGCCGCTTTGCTTTTCTATGTTGACCTGATTCAGCGGACTGAAAACCTTTTGACTCGGCACCAATATCGGTAGGATCGCCCATAATCTCAATAACCCTATTAACCTCACTAAGCGTGATAACTACGTCCTGGGTAGGTGCTTTCTCCCTAAAATGTTCTGCCATTCGCACCTCAATATCCTTCATAATTTCCTGGGTATCGGGCTCGCTCCTAAAGTTATACTCTAGCCTTTTCAGGTAAGCATCCAGGGTGAGGTAGGCATCCTCCTCAAAGCAAAAAATCATGCCTCCTAAACTAACTGTTGCTGTTTTTTTCATATACCTTGTTTGTTTTTGTATTCTTATTTTGCAAATATATATTTTTTCAGACTACTATGCAATACATAGTATATTTATTTTACAAAAAAACATAAAATAATTGAACGGGTTGACTAGATAAGTATTACCAAACATTCTTAAAGGTTTGTAAATTCTCAATTTTAGAGTATTTTTAAAAGTTTAACAAGAATGAACATTACATAATGAACGGAGCCATGATCGCCAGTTTGGGAATCACACACATTCCATGATTTTTTTTAGGAGAAAAGGTACTAGCTAAATTAAAAATCAGGGAGTTATTGTGAGGTCAATTCCTGCGTTGCCGACAGGCAGGCGTACCTTTGATATTTAAAAACAAACAGATGAAACGAGCATGATATTTTTTAAGCATAAATTTCACAAAAGACATGTTTAAAAAATATTATGCGAGAGCGAAACGGTTCCATTCGTTCTCAAATTTTTAATTAGCTTTTCATCAGATAATTACAAAATTTTAAACGAATGAAAATAGTTTCTGCGTTTTTCTTTTACTTTGGAGTATTTCTAATAGGGATTCTACCATTCCCACTGCTATATATTTTTTCAAATCTTTTAAGAATTGTATTACATAGAGTTATAAAGTACAGAGTTGACATTGTAAGGGATAATCTTACCAATGCTTTTCCTGAGAAAAGTAAAAGCGATCTAATAGAACTTGAGAAACTGGTATATAAAAACCTGGCCGACATCTTTCTTGAGGGTATTAAATCTTTCTCCTTATCTACCAAGCAAATAAATAAAAGGCATAGGGTATTAAACCCTCAGATTCTTGATTCTTACCTTAATAATAAGCAGGATATACTGGGGGTAACCGGCCATTTTGCAAACTGGGAATGGGGAAGCTTGTCTGCCAGCACACAGATTAATGCTTCGGTTGTTGCTTTCTATAAAAAGCTTAACAATAAGTATATTGATAGGTTTGTACGCAAAAGCAGAGCCAAGTTTGGCACAATACTGGCTTCAATTGACAAAACAAGCAAAGCTTTTGAGGTAAATATTGGAAGAAAAACTGTTTTTGTTATGGCTGCCGACCAGAATACTATAAGAAAAAATTTAAACAAATCGCACTGGTTTAACTTTTTTGGCAGAAGCGTTCCCTTTTTACATGGTCCAGAAAAATACGCTACGCTTTACAATTTACCAGTTGTGTTTATTGATATTGTTAGGGTGGAAAGAGGGTACTATGAGGTTGAACTTTCGACCCTTGCTGAAAAACCCTCTGAACTGCCAGAGGGTGAGATAACCCGACGATATGCGCAAGCGCTGGAAAATAGGATAAGGCGGAAACCGGAGGAATGGCTATGGTCTCACAAGCGCTGGAAATTTGCCAAGTAGCTATAAGTACATCTCGCTAATTATGCTTTCATGCCTCTCTTCAATTAGCTTCCTCCTCACCTTTAGGGTGTTGGTGAGGGTGTTGTCGCTAACCGAAAAGGGCACTGCAATCAGCTTAAACTTCAGAACCTTCTCATAATTTGGCAGGGTTTTCAAGCATTGGTCTATTCTATTCTGCAGAAACTCAAAAACACGCGGATTATTAATTAGCTCCTGATCATTGGTTGACTTTATACTATCGGCAATCCAAACTGCTTTAATTTTCTCAAAAGAAGGTACTATTAATGCCGTTACAAACTTACGATTATTACCAATTATTACAGCCTGCTCAATAAATGCATCTTTCAGAAGCATTAACTCAATTTTTTGTGGCGATATAAACTTACCTCCCGAGGTTTTGAAAATATCGTTTATCCTATCAGTCATTACCAGATCACCGCTATTGGTTAGCAAACCTCTATCACCAGTTTTATACCAACCATCTTCAATGGCACTGTTTGTATCATCCAAATTGTTGTAATAGCCTGCAAATACGGTTTTGCCTTTAACCATAATTTCTCCCGTATCGGAAAGTTTCACCTGCACCTCAGGCATGATAGTTCCACACGATTTCAGATCAAAAACATCATTCCTAAAACATGACACGGTAGCAGTAGTTTCTGTTGAACCGTACCCATAGTTTACAAATAGACCTATTGCATGGAAAAAGAGCAGATGATCGTAAACCATGGCTGCTCCGGAACATGGTATGGCCTTAATGTTACCACCAAATAAACCACGGAGCTTTGAAAGAACCAGCGTATCGGCAATACGTAGCTTGGTTTTGAGCATTAAAGGCAACCTGGCATTTTTGGCTCTATAAAAAACAACCCTTTCGCCCACAGAAATGGACCAGCTAAAGATCCTCTTTTTAAGTGGTGACCATTTCTGAACCTCCAGCTGTATTGCACTATAGGTTTTCTCAAAAAACCTTGGCACAGCACACATTACTGTTGGCTTAACAACCTTTAGCTCATCTATAATTGTTCTGGGGTTCTCAACATAAAAGTTTCTGCCACCACGATGTAAAATGTAGTAAGTCCAAGCCCTTTCAAAAACATGACTTAGCGGCAAAAAGCACATGGATAAATCAGAGTTATTAATGTTTAAACGTACATCATGAATAGCAAAGCACTGCATAAAATTTCCATGCGACAGCATTACTCCCTTAGGATTCCCGGTTGTTCCTGATGTAAATATTATGGTTGCTATTTGTGAGGAGGGTATAGCATTTACGGCTTCTTTACATAGATCTACTGAAAATTCTGAACCAAGATTCAAAAACCCTTCCCAGCTTATGCACCTTGTATCGGCAACTTCCGTGTCATCCTTAAATGTAATTATCTTTTCGAGCGATTGGGTTCCTTTCAACGCCAGCTTAGCATTATCAAGCTGGGATTGATTACCAACAAAAAGATAACGCATGTTGGTCTCATTAATAATATGCTCAATCTGCTCGTAGGACGACCCTCCAAAAACAGGAATCACAATTCCCTGCATGGCGAGTATTGCCAAATCGGTAATTGTCCATTGGGGCATGTTGTCGCTAAGAATCCCAATTTTTTCGGAGGGCTTTATGCCCAAAGCTTTAAGAGCACGGCTAACCTTAATAATTTCATTCCAAAACTCACCTCCAGTCATACTATGGTAAGAGCCATCGGGGTTTTTATAATGAAGAACATCACGGTGCGCATAGGTTTCTAACCTATTCCTAATCATTGCTACAATGCTGTTCTCCATACTATTAGACTATTATAAATTCGGAAAAAAATTACAAACAAACATGCGTTCAAAGATAGGTAAAAGAAATTTTTCTTTCTGATTTTTTTAATGTTTTTAGGGAATGTCATTAATCTGGTATATAGTGCATTTATAATCTGAGCAAGAAAATTTACCCGTAATATTTTTTAATTAAGGAACCATTCATGCAATTATTCCGTATATTTTTATAGTTCATATTTTACAATCAAGTTAACCCAATAAAACATGTATAAATCAATAGTTGTCCACACCCGCTCAACATACTGGACACATAAAGATACCAACGAGGAGTACAGCGTTGTAGACTCCGATGATTTAGCACAGGATATAGAAATTCAGTGCAATTCTTTGGCAAGAGAGGGATATGAGGTATTAGCAATAAACCCCATAACATCTGGTAGCTTAGCAAACGGCAGTGGTTATATAAACACGGAAAGTGTAATTATTACAGCTAAAAAAAGCAGATAACCCTACGCTATCCTCACACCAATAACAAGCATATCGTCCACCTGTTTCTTATCGCCCCTATACTCCTCAATAGTTTTATTAAGGATCTGATGCTGCTTGTCCACATCCTCGTTGTGGATTGATAAGAGCAACTTGCGAAAATTATACAGCAAGAATTTTGTGTTGTTCTCTCCACCAAACTGGTCTATATACCCATCGGAGAATAGGTAGAGCATATCACCCTTCTTCAACTGTACTGCCTGATTTTTAAAAGGGTTCTTCTTTAAAACATGATGCCCAATGGGCATTTTATCCCCTCTGTATTCTATTAAAGATAGCCCATCCGCCTGAGTAACTCTCGGGTTCTTACCATCACCTTCCACCTCAACATCTCCATTGCGGACTACTACTGCTGAAAGGTAGGCACCGGCAAAAAGCATCTCCAACGTTGATGGGTCAATTTGGGTTAAAGCCATATCCATCCCATCGGTTTGGTCTATCCTGCCTGGTTGCTGGTTTAATGACAGTATCACCATTTCCCTAAGCTTCATCAGTATCTCATCGGGCTTATTATCACCATGCTTCCCTGCAATCTCCCTTAAAAGGGTAACACCCAGCATGCTCATAAAGGCACCAGGTACGCCATGCCCAGTACAGTCTGCTGCAGCAAGTAATATTTTACTATTGCCCTGGTACGATACCCAATAAAAATCACCACTCACAATGTTTTTAGGCTTGTATAGCACGAACGACTCCCACGGTAGTTTTTTCAATGTTTCCTTACTTGGTAGTATTGCGCTTTGTATTCGGCTGGCGTATGTAATACTATCGGTAATTAATCTTTGCTGATTTGCTATCTTGTCCCTTTGCAAGGTAACAAAATCGCGCTGCTGCTCAATCTCCTCCTTCTGGCTCTCTATCTCCTGCTTTTGACGCCTTATCTCATTATTCTGATTTAGCAGAAGCTGGTTTACTCGTTTCTTCTCTCTGTAACTATAAAAAATGAAAGCAGCCAGACTTCCTGCAAGTATAAATCCAATAATAAAAAAGATAAGTACCACTCTCTGTCGTTCAAGCCTTGCCTCCTGCAATGCCTCTCGTTGTTGGCTAAGCAGTTCCTGCTCCTTCTCACGCTTTTCAAATTCGTACTGCATTTCAAGGCGGGCAATATCGCTTGAGTTAAGGCTATCCTTGTATATGCTATGGGTTTTATAGGCTTCTAAAGCCTTTGCTTTTTGACCAATTTTGCTATAAACTTCCGATAGGCTTAGGTAAGATTCACTTAAATCAGGAATGAGCCGATGCTTATGCGCAAAGGCCTTACTTTGTGAAAAGTATTGTAACGCTCGCTGCGTGTTCCCGTCTCTCAACTCCACCTTCCCTAAAAAACGATACAGGGATGATAAATCCAAACTATCACCAACGATTTGTTTTAAGCGGAGCGCCTTGGTTAGATGCTTTCTGGCGAGTGAATTTTCATTTTGATCTAAAAAAATAACTCCTAAACTAATGTGGTTTGATGCCTGACCATGGATATTCTCATTCGCTTCGTTAATTTCAAGAACCATATAAGAATACTCTTGAGCCTTATCGTAATCACCCAATTTATGGTAGATACTACCTAGCTCACTTAGGCTAAGGGTTACCCCAACGCTATTTCCGGTTTTTTTTTCTATTACTCTATAGTAATCCAATGCGTTCTGAGCGTACTCCATGGCCCTGTCAAGTAGGTTTAACCTTTTGAAAAGCCTAGCAATACCAAGCGAAGTCCAGGCGAGCCCCTCCTTATCATCAGTTGATTGGTGAATATCCAATGCTTGCAAAAAATGCTCAATTGATAGTTGGTACTGACCAATAATACTGTAAACATTAGCAAGGTTTACAAGTGTTCGTGCAATTTCTGCATTATTCTCGCTCAATTGATTTATCTTGAGTGCATTTTGGTACAGGTCCAGTGCCTCCAAGTAATTTGTTTGAAGTTGCCTTACATTGCCTAGCCGATTAAGTGCCAAGGAAATACCATTCTCATCATTTCTGCTTCTTGCTATGATAAGCGACTGTGTTAAATGCTCATCAGATTTTTCAAAATTGTTCTTGTTATAATAAATGTAACCTAACTGGTAATGCGACTGCTGTACTGATGCACTATCGTTTTGTTCTAATGCACTTTCTAAATCTTTGTATGCGAGAATAAGTGACGAATCTTCTGGATATGGTTTAATATCTGCCGTTTTTTTTACCATTTCACTCTCTTGGAAGTCGTCACAGAAACTTTCGCTAATTATCACAAATAAAAAAACGAAAGGAAGAATAAGTAATCTATAAATCATCTAACACTAAGAAGTTTTCGGGTTAATTCTGATGCTAAATTAATCTTTTTTAATAACCATACCATTCAATAGTCAAATTTATGTAGAGTAAAACATTGTAATAGTTTAAATCCTTAAAAAACATTTCGTATTTTTAACGGTGTAAAAACATGATTATATTATTTTATTTTGATTTTCAGGAGATTACTTCAAATAATAAAAAACATAGCGGTATGAATAGCCGATTTCAACTGAGTATTAAAAACAAAATGCTGGTTTACGTTTTAGCCACTTCAATTATTATTCTTGCTGGTATTGGTTCATACATTCAGTTTAGAACCTATAATATGGCGCGAAATAATGCAGAGGTTATAGCCACAACCTACTCCGAAAGGATAGCAAATCAAATAAAATCTGAACTTGAACTTGACTTAGGTTTCTCCCGATCATTTGCCCATTCCCTGCAAACATATCATAGGTACGATTCCACAACAAGAGACAGCATCTATTTTAACATTGCTAAAAACTTGGTTTCTCACAATCCTCGCTACGTATCAGTATGGTACAATTTTGAGTACTTTGCCATAAAACCTGATTATGACAAAAATTTTGGCAGAAAATCCGTTTCAGCATTTCTAGAGCATGGATTTCCAAAAATTCTGGTTGAGCATAAGAATGTTGATGGTGACATAGAAACCAGCGGTTACTATAAAGCAAAAATTTCCAATAAAGAAATAGTACTAGATCCTTACCACTACTCTTTTGATGGAATAAATGATATCTTACTAACCAGTATTTGCGTTCCAATTCGTAACAATGGCGACTATGTAGGTTTAGCTGGTGTTGATATTACGCTTGATAAATTTCAGAACACAATTGATCAGATAAATCCATACCCAAATACGCAAGCTTTTCTTTTATCAAACAATAGCACCATAATTGCTCACACAAACGAATTGCATTCAGGTAAATCACTACAAGAGATTTACCCAGAAATTGAGATGATTCACAACCTCACCGGCAAAGTTGGCAGAGGAGCATCCTACCATTTTAAATGGGAGATAAATAAGGGCGATTATCATTTCATGGTAACTCCAGTTAAAGTTGGAAACTCCTCAACAAGCTGGTCTATAGCCTTAGCAATTCCTGCAAAAGAAATTACGAAAGAAGCAAAAAGTGCAATGCTTAGCGGAATTCTTGTTGCAGCCATAGGTATTCTAATTCTAGGTATAGTTCTTTACTATGTTGCAAAATCGTTTGCTGCCCCAATCGTAACAACAACCAAGGTTCTGAACGATATGGCGTCAGGTGATATCGATCGAAATAAGAAGCTAAACATTACAAGCGGAGACGAGATAGAGGAGATGGCAACATCTGTTAATAAGCTAATTGAAGGGCTTAACCTAACCGAGAATTTTGCTCAGGAAATTGGCAAGGGGAATCTTGATGCGGAGTTCCACCTTCTTGGTGACAAAGATTTACTCGGCATATCATTAATTGAGATGCAAAAAAGCCTTAAGAAAGCCAAAGAGTTTGAGCAGGAGAGGAAGGTTGAGGAGCAGAAGCAGAACTGGGCTACACAGGGCTTAGCAAAATTTGGAGATATCCTTCGTAAAAACAACGACGATGTTCGCGAGTTGTCCTTCAATATAATTAAGAACCTTGTTGATTACACCAACTCCAACCAGGGCGGAATTTTTGTAATTAACAACAACGACAAGAATAATCCATTCCTTGAGATGACGGCTTGCTATGCGTTTGACCGCAGAAAACATCTGGAGAAGAAGGTTGAAATTGGCGAAGGCCTTGTGGGACGATGCCAACAAGAGGGGAAAACCATTTATATGACTGATGTTCCTGAAACCTACATCAACATTAGCAGTGGGCTCGGAAAAGAGAGGCCACAATGCTTAATTCTCGTTCCACTTAAAGATAACGAAAGGATACTTGGGGTAATTGAGCTGGCTACATTTAAAACTTATGAAAAATACCAAATAGAATTTATTGAGAAGCTGGCAGAAAGTATCGCATCTACAATAGCTAGCGTGAAAATTAATATTCGTACATCGGAGCTGCTGGCAAAATCTCAACAACAAGCAGAGGAGATGCAGGCCCAGGAGGAAGAGATGCGACAGAATATGGAGGAGCTGCAAGCAACCCAGGAGGAGATGGAACGGAAACGAACCGAGCAGGAGCAGATTCAGGAGGAGTTGCAGAAGGAGCTTATGCTGCTTAATGCGCTAATGGACAATATCCCTGACTACATTTACTTTAAGGATGAGAATAGCCGGTTCATAAGGGTCAGTAAATCGATGGTTAAACTATTTAACGCTAAGAAACCAGAGGATGTAGTGGGCATGTCCGATTTTGATTTTCACTCAAAGGAGAACGCCGAAAGATTCTATAAGGATGAACTGGAAATTATGCGTTCAATGCAACCAATAGTTGATGATGTTGTACACGAGCAGTTTGAGGATGGCAAGGATCAGTGGGTATCAACTACAAAAATGCCACTGTTTAACACCTCTGGCGAAGTTGTTGGAACATGGGGCATTAGCAAAATTATTACCGACCTTAAAAAAGCCGAACTTAAAGCTCAGGAACTAGCTGACGAGGCCGAAAAGCTCAAGGGCATGATAACAACCAACGAGGGGGAATATGAGGCGATTGTTAAAGCAATAGACTCAACAACCTTCCTGGCAGAATACACGCCTGATGGTTTTATTATTCGCATAAACGAGCCCCTGCAAACCATTATGGGCAAAACAACCTCCGAAGTTGCAACCAAGCACCATTCCGAATTCTTTAAAACCAAGGCCGACGATGAAGCGTCTTACCAAGAATTCTGGGACGATCTAAGAAAAGGTATTATAAGGCAGCGTGTATTTAAAGGTACCATAGGTGGCTCTCGCCTAACCCTTAACGAGACCTACTCTCCCGTTAGGGATGATGACGGCAACATAGAAAAAATTATTGCTATAGCCGTGAGGGGTTAAAACCAATGGCTATCCATTTGGAATTCACGTTTCCAAAAAATGCGAGCGGACGTTGGAAAGTGAAGGATGGAAAGACTTTCCAACGTCCGCCTTTTCTTTGGCGGTCTTGGAAACGTCTAATTGCATAAGTATTTCATTTACTAGTCAACCATTCCGTAAAGCATCCTAATCTCATCAGCCCAAAGGTCGGGGTTTATGGTTTCAAGTATCAAAGGGATGTTGTCAAATCGTTTATCATTCATAAGCCTTTTAAAAGGCTCAATGCCCAATAGCCCCTCACCTATGCTATGATGCCTGTCGACCCGGCTACCAAGTTCCTTCTTGCTATCGTTAAGGTGCATCCCCATCAGGTACTTAAACCCAATAATCTTTTCAAAATCGTCCCACGTTCGCTTATAACCATCCTCCGATTTCAGATCATATCCTGCAGTAAAGGCATGGCAAGTATCAATACAAACTCCAATGCGCGACTTATCCTCAATATTATCAATAATGTAAGCAATTTGCTCAAATGTATAGCCCAGGTTACTCCCCTGGCCTGAGGTATTCTCAATTACAGCATTCACCCCCTTCGTTTTATCAAGGGCGATATTAACGCTTTGGGCTATGGTTTTAAGGCAATCCTCGTCGCTAACCTTACCCAGCGAGCTGCCAGGATGAAAATTGAGCCTATCGAGCCCCAGCTGCTCGCATCGTTGCATTTCATCGAGGAACGCCGCGCGCGATTTTTCAAGCTTATCACTCTCCGGATGGCCAAGGTTAATTAAATAGCTATCGTGGGGAAGAATATGCTGTGGCAGGTACTCAAACTTCTCACAGTTCTTTTTAAAAAATGTTATGCTATTTTGGGTTAATGGGGCAGCTACCCATTGGCGCTGGTTTTTAGTAAACAATGCAAACCCCTTTGCACCAATACCATTGGCATTAACAGGGGCATTCTCTACCCCACCGGCTGCGCTTACATGCGCTCCAATAATTTTCATGATGGATGTTTTTTTTCTTAAGCACGAAATTAGCAATTAAACCATAGATAATGAAAAAACCATTTCACACTTTTCCCACCATCACCTTCTTTCATTCTTGGCGGGACGATGTATCATATTGTGATCAAAAAATTTATTACAACAATATTTTTGCCATCATTTTTCCATATCTTTGCATCATAATGGTTCCAAATGGGATATTCTTATCCCACTGGATTAAAAGGGAATGCCGTGTAAATCGGCAACAGTTCCCGCTGCTGTAATCCTGATGTCGAGCAATCGGCATTATCGTTCTCAACAACACACCACTGTTCACAATTTTTTTGGATGGGAAGGTGTTGGGAATCGGGAGAGTCAGAAGACCTGCCATTAGCTGCCTCAATTCAGATACGCTTTCGGGATAAAAGCGCGGATGAGAACCTCACAGTCCACATCCAAACCCTTCCCCAGTGTCTGTCGTCAGGCAGAATTAAATCATGCAGGTGGTAAGGGCAATTAGTCTGCCATAACGAGTTTCCCTTACCCCTGTTTTTAAAAGCAAACTACTAGCTATGGTTAGCAAAAACAATAAATATTTCAATAGGTTACTCCTTGCTATACTGCTTTTGAGCGGGGCCTTCTCTGCCACCTCACAAAACTCAATGCTCGACACCATAGACCTACAAAGTGTAACCGTTTATCAAGCCAAAAAAAATGCCAAAACTCACCCAGGGGTAAAGGCCATTAGCATTGATACCCTCGTAATAAAGGAAAAGAAAGGGCTCAGCCTATCGGAATTGCTTATTGAAAACAGCCCATTATTCATAAAAACCTATGGGCGTGGTGCGACAGCCACAGCATCGTTCCGTGGAACAAGTGCTTCGCACACCAATGTTTACTGGAATGGCCTAAAAATAAACTCTCCAATGAGCGGCGAAGCGGATTTCTCGTTAATACCCTTATATTTTATTGATGATGTTGCCATCCACTTCGGGCAATCATCCATGGGCTTTGGAAGCGGAGGTTTAGGGGGATCAGTTAATTTGGCCAGCCAACCCGATTGGAGTCAAAATTTTGGAGCCAAACTTTACCAATCGGTTGGCAGCTACAATACATACTCCACCGCTGCAAATGTAACCTATGGAAAAAGTAGGGCAAAAGCCCAAACCCGGGTATTTAGGGAAACATCTGAAAATAACTTCACTTATCAGAACACAGCAAAAATTGGAAAACCCACAGAAATACAGCAGAATGCAGATTATTTAAAATACGGCTTGCTCCAGGAATTTTACTTCAGGCCCAACTCAAACCACATAGTCTCATCTAAAATCTGGTTGCAGGATAATCAGCGTGGTATCCCCAAACTCATGTCAAGCTTCTCTGTAGATGAGCATAACCGTCAGAACGACCAAACTTTACATTCCGTTGTTGAGTGGAGAGGTGTTGGAAATTCATTATCGTGGAAAGCCAACACTGGCGTCTCACATATAAATCTAGATTACATTCACGAGAAGCAATCAACCGAAGGGAACCCGCTGCCAGTTATTGAGGCTCGCAGCAAATCGTGGAGTTGGTACAATAAAGTGGTGGTTGGAACTGATATACTGAGTTGGCTTTCTTTTCAGGGAAATTTAGAGCTTAACAAGCACTGGGTTAGTTCAGGTGAAAGTATAATGGAGTCGGGCTATAAGGGAGAACAAACTCACTCTGCTCTGAGGTTAAACTTAAATGCCAAGCCTACACAGAGGCTTCATCTAGCACTTCTGGTTTCCGAGGAGCTACACAACAAAACCTACAGCCCAATTAGCTACTCACTATCTGGAGAATACAAACTGTTTAAGAAAAGGGGACTTTTTGCGAAGGCTGCCGTTTCGCGAAACTACAAACACCCTTCGCTAAATGACTTATACTGGGAACCTGGCGGAAACAAAGACTTAAAGCCAGAAAATGGATACTCATGGGAAGCTGGCATAAAGCATGCTGCTAAACAGGGGGATGTGGTTTTTGATATGGATGTAAACCTGTTCTCTTCAAGTATCAATAATTGGATTATGTGGCTACCACACTTAAAAGGATACTGGGAGCCTGTTAACCTCGATATGGTTAAAATCCGTGGAGCAGAGCTATCGCTCTCTGGTAAGTTTAGTGTTGGAAATACACGCATACAAGCAATAGGAAATTACAGCTTTACCCGCTCAACCATAGAAAACGCAGGGGATATTATGAGGCAGGAAACGCACGGAAACCAGCTACCCTTCATACCAGTCCACTCTGGAGGTCTTGCCATCAACATGCTATGGAGGAGTTTTCATCTGGTTTACTCCTTCACTCATTTTTCTGAACGATTCACAACAACGAGCAACAATCCCAATTCCTTTCGAAGGCTATACCCATACTACATGAACAGCGCTGCGCTAGGCAAAGACTTTAAATTGTTTGACACATCATTTGGCATGCAACTTCGTGTAGATAACCTGCTTGATGAGAGCTACCAAACCATTCTATGGCGACCAATGCCCGGCAGAAACTACAACCTTGTAATTAGGTTAACATTATGATTTTTAGAGCAAAACATATAGCACTAGCGCTGGTAGCATTCATTTTCTACAGCTGTATGAAGGATGAAACTATTCCTGTTACGCCCTACGATCTTTTTGGTAGCCGCGGTGTATTTATTGTAAACGAGGGCAACTACCTGTATGGAAACGCCAGTTTAAGCTACTACGATTTTGAGTCGAAAGAGGTCATTAACAATATTTACGCCCAGTCTAACGGGGTTCCTCTTGGCGACGTTGCATACAGCATGGCAATATATAAAGGTAAGGGCTATATTGTTGTGAATAATTCCGGCTGCATTCATATTGTTGATGCCAACACGCTTCAGCATATTGGCACAATTGAGAACCTGCCCTCTCCAAGACATATTCATTTTTTAAGCGATGATGTGGCTCTGGTTAGCGATCTGTACGCAAGGGGTATCACTATTGTTAACCCAATTAAAATGGAGGTGGTGGGCAAAATTGAAACCGGCAGCCAGTCGCTACCATTCAACCAGCATCCAACAGAAGATCTTATAAGGGTGGAAGACAAAATATTCACCAATTGCTGGAGCTACGACAATAAGGTGCTGGTAATTAGCAGCGAATCGCTAGCCGTTATTGATTCCATTGAAGTAGGGATTCAGCCGCTTAGCATGGCAAAAGACAAGAATAATAATATTTGGGTAATGAATGACGGGGGCTACCCAGGGAATCCTTTTGGGCAAGAAAATCCTTCGTTAATGCGAATAAATAGCGCAACAAACGAGGTTGAGCTAAGGCTCAATTTCGATTCCGCCAATAGTTTGGTAGGGCAAATTGACATAAACCCAGCTGGCGATTCGCTTTACTTTATAAACAAAAATATTTACAGGATGCATGTTGACGATAGTGAGCTCCCAACCGAACCTTTTATACTCAGTGAAAATAAAAACTTCAGAGCAATAGCAATAAACCCGGTTAACAATGATATGTTTATATCCGACACCAAAGATTACATGAGTGAAGGAACGACATATCGATTCAATTTAAGCGGCCATATAATTGACACGATTGATGTTGGAATTATTCCAGGCAGCTTCTGCTTTAACTAATGAAAGGCTTACTCCCCTTTCCTGTTTTTACGCCATGTGCTAAAAATGTTCTGGAAAGCTAATCCAAACCCTAATACCGCTGTTAAAATGGCAAGCACTAAAATCCACCGGGCAGAACCTTCGTGAAACAATCGCATGTATGCCCAAAAGACGAGTAATAACGTAGCAACAATAAATAAGGAAACAAACTTCATATTAAGGCCCGAGCCGCGTGTTGGTTTGTTGGGACGACGAAGATTTACCATTGTTTTTTATTTCAAACATACAGCTAATAAAAAATATTTCAAAAGAAATTCATAATAAAGCGAGGCATTCCCTTTCAATTCATTATTTTTATGGTCATAAAAACAATAAATTGTAACAAGATGGCAGTTAATTATCAGGTTGATGAGATAGACCAGAAGATTCTTTCGTACCTTGTAAAGAATGCGAGGATGCCCTTTCTTGAAATAGCCCGGGAGTGCGGTATTTCAGGCGCAGCAATTCATCAGCGGGTTAGGAAAATGGAGGAGGCTGGTATAATTGATGGATCACGAATGATTGTCAGGCCCAAAGCTCTGGGTTACGATGTATGCGCCTTTGTGGGCGTACAGTTTGCCGCAGCAAACCAATACGAGGGAGTTGTAGAGGCATTAAAACAAATGCAGGAGGTAGTGGAGTGCCATTTCATTACCGGGGCCTTTGCTCTGCTCCTTAAAATTCACTGCCGCGATAACGAGCACCTGATGGAAGTGCTGGTGAATACCATTCAGAATATACCTGGGGTGCAGAATACCGAAACGTTCATATCGTTAGATCAGGCCTTTGATCGACAGGTTTATGTTAAAGATAAATGGCTAATTAAAAACAAGAAAAACTAAATAGTTTTTAAGGACGAAGGTGGGTAATAAGCTTAACCAAAAGATCCTCCTTGCGAATGGGTTTTGTCATATAGTCGGTACACCCAGCGGAAAAACTTTTCTCCATCTCGTCGGTAAGGTAAAAAGCTGAATTTACTATAATGGGCACCTCTTTATTAACCTTTCTGATTTGCCTAAGTGCTTTCAATCCGTCCATTACAGGCATTTGAACATCCATTAGAATAATGTCGATATGTTGCTTTTTATTAAACAAATCTACAGCCTCCTGACCATTTTTTGCCCAAATAATATTAACATCGGAGTTTGAGAGGAAAGCGCTAATCAGCTGGTAGTTGCTAACTACATCCTCGGCAATAAGAACGGTTTTATTTTTCAGCACACTCTTAGGTAGTTCCTCTCTATTTGCTTTTTCTGGTGAACAATCCTCTTTCTCGGGGTTATAGGGAATTGTAAAGTAAAAAGTAGTTCCCTTGCCTATGCATGAATCAAGCCAAATTTTTCCACCAAGCAACCTAACCAACTCCTTACATATTGCTAAGCCAAGCCCTGTACCAGAATACAGCTGCTTATCCTTAAAACTTTCAAACTTGCCAAACTTGCTAAACCTATCAAAAATGGCGTCATGCTTTTCTGGGGCTATACCCGGTCCGGTATCCTTAACAAAAAAGATTAACTCATCGGAACTGGAACGCCTGTAGCCAAGCGTAATAACACCTTGGCTTGTAAACTTAAGGGCATTGGAAAGCAAGTTTAAAAGCACCTGCCTTAACCTTACCCTATCTGTTATGATAGTAAGGGAGTTTAGGTCGGGGTCGTAATCTGTTCTAACTGAAACCTCCTTTGCGTGCTTTTCAGCCTCAGCACAATAAAAACTTTTAAGCTCATCCAGCAGATCAATTATTGCAACAGGTTTAAATTTTGTTTTAAGCTGTCCCGCCTCAATTATTGAAATATCGAGTATATCGTTAATGAGATTCATTAAGACCTCACCGTTGCTTTTAATAATTTTTATGTACTCGTCCTTTGCCTGCTGGGTGGACTCAGGATCGGTAAGCAAATGTGAGAAACCAACAATTGCATTCATTGGGGTTCTTATCTCATGCGACATGTTGGTAAGGAATGCTGTTTTTAACTTATCGGACTCTTCTGCTTTCTCCTTGGCTACCTTAAGTTCCCAGGTTCGCTCTTCCACAATATTCTCAAGATGATCCTGATACTCATTCAGTTGAGCCTCCACGCTCATTCTGTGTTTTATCTCGCTTTTAAGGACATCATTCGCTTTGCTCTTATAGCGGAATCGGCTATAAATAAAGTAGGTAAGAGACACAAAAAACAGCGTTGCTATTGAAAGCAGAGCAATCCAAATACGCGACTGCTGCTTTTCACTATCTTTTAGTTCCTTCTCTTTTGATAAAAGTTCGATTTGCCTTTGCTTTGCATGGAGCTGATATCGAGTTTCCAGTTCAATCAGTAGTTTTGCCTTCTCATTGCTAAACACGGTATCTCTTAATGAATTGTACGTATTAAAAAGATTATAGGCCCGTCTAAAATCACCGATATCTGCATACACTTTTGATTGGGCCTCGCTGATATTAACAAGCAGTCGCTTTGAATCGGTACTTGATGCTACCCTCCATGATTCGTTTAAAGTTGCAATGGCCTGATTATATCTTTGCCACCGATGATTTGTAACCCCAATATAGTATAGAGAGTTAGCAATACCTTCCGAGTTGTTAACTGCAGAGAAATTATTGTGAGCTTCATGCAGGAACTCAAGTGCTTTCTGGTAATCGTTTCTTTTAAGATGTACGGTTCCTATATTGAGAAGCGTGTTGCCATAGCTTACCCTATCCTCATCTACACTCTTAGCATTTAGCGATTTCTTTAATGCTTCTAGCGCTTCATCGAACCGCCCCATCTCAGAGTAAATTCTTCCTATGTTGTTATTTGCTTTTGCTATTCCATCGGAATAGTTAATCTCTCTGCATATTCTCAGGCTCTTCTCAAAAAAGTCAAGCGCAATATCCTTCTCATCAAAGTAAAAGTAAATATTTCCAATCTCGCGTGATAAATCTGAAATTATTTCACGATCCCCCAAACTACCTGCAATGTTAAAAGCAATCTGAGTATTATCAAGAGCTTTCTTAAAATCGCCGATGCGAGTATAAATTTGCCCAAAAAGCTGATGAGATTTCACCAAGCCCAAGCTATCCTGTTTGCTTTTGTAATAATCATGTGCATTATCTAGGTGCTTTACAGCATTGCCATAGTCTCCTGTAACATAAAGCCCCCTTGCAATAAGGTACTGGGCAACAGGCACCAAAGATTGATCGTTTTGTTTAGCAAGGTTTAATGCTGATTTGGCATACTCAATAGCAATCTGAGGATGGTTTTGAATAATCTCCTCTGATGATTTTATAAGTAGATCAAGCCGCTCCTCTTGATCCGACTCTTCTAATATTTTTTTTATTGAATCGGGCGTTAGCTCAGCATTATCGCACAATGCTGTAGTCCAAATGAATGGAAAAAGTAATAAAGGGGTTATGAATATCTTTTTAATGAAAGGGTACACAACCAATAATTTACTGTAAATATAAAAAAAAAGGAGCAAGCTCACCCCTTCTTTTGAAATATAAAAAAGGAACCTTTATTGGCTCCTTCTTTGGGCATTTAATATTAATCATCGAAATCATCATCATCAAAATCATCACCGAAATCATCTTTAAGGAAATTCATGTCAATGTCCTCAAACTCATCAATCTCATCATAAAGTACCTTTTTAGGATTCTTCTCCTTCTTAAGCGGCTTTAGCTTACGGGTTTTTCTCATCTCATCTGCACCAGCAAAGATCTCTTTGGCTGGCGTTCTCATTTCTTTCCGTGATTTCATTACAGAAACTGTTAAATTTAAATAAATAAGTGTTTAGTTAATAAAATAAATGCTTCCCAATCATTAAATAATAAAACGATGTTTTCATTTCGCAATTTTATAATTTTTTTTGAATTAAATCCACATTTCTATAAAAAAGTAGGAATTTTATTAGCTGTAAGTTAGTCTTTTTTTTTCAAGTTTGCCATGAGTATTTTACGATATCCTAAGTAAAAAAGTTTTTACGTAACGTAATTATTTCAAAGCAGTTTTCTACTTTTGTTCCCTCTGTATATATATGCGTTGAACAAACACGTTTCCATTACTATTGTTCGGTATTGCAATGTTTTTTTTATGAGGCTATAGATATGGGCATAAATAATTGTGACAATGGCAACACAAATCATTTTAAATCAACTTCTTATTTTTGGAATTCTTATTGCCATTGGAGGGTTTGCTTACTGGCGCAAAATAATTACCCCAACTATAAAGAACAATCTAGCCAGAATTGTTATTGATCTTACTCTACCCTTTTTAATCCTCTCAACCTTTATTAATATTGATTATGAGTCTCATCTGATTAGAAATGGGATGCTGGTTTTTTTGCTTGCGTTTATAAACCTATTTGCTTTTTATTGGCTAGGCCAATTATCGTCAAAACTATTGGGCTTAAAACCCAGCCAAGCAACCGTTCATTCTCTACACACCATGCTTGGTAACATTGTATTTCTAGGATTTCCGCTTCTTGATGCTCTTTTCCCTAACGGAATAGGTGTTTTTTATGGCGCAGTTTACCAGCTTGCTTCTAATTTGGTAACATTCACCTTTGGTGTTTATAAACTGAGTGCAGGCACAGAAAAATCGGGATGGAAAAGTTTAATAAACACCAATACCATTGCATTAACACTAGGAATACTGATTTTTGGGTTAGGTATAACAGTGCCATCGGCACTTAATGTTTCCTTTCAGAGCCTTGGCAAATGTACAGGCCCCCTTTCAATGGTGTACATTGGGGCAATGCTTGCATCAATGAATATCCAGAGAACATTGCTACAGAAAAGTATATATGTTTTGAGCATAAACAAGCTTCTGCTAATACCATTTATTCTTGCAGCAATTTTTTTACTTGTTTTTAGTGCGTTGGGTATTACAATTTCACGCGAAGCCTTTTTTGTATTAATGCTGCAAGCTGCCATGCCTTGCCAAACCATTGTGGTTGTGCTCTCGCACAGATACGGCGGCGACCACCAGCTGGCAGGGGCAAACCTGTTTGTTTCCACACTGCTTAGTATTGTAACCCTACCGCTCTTTTACTTTATTCTAGAATGGATATGGACAAACCTAGCATGATGTTCTTTTTGTTAAAACTTAGCTATTATTCTTTTTGCACCAATAGTTTATAGATAGTATTTTTGAAAAAAACTTGCATTGTGGAAACAAAAAACAAAAAGTGTTGGTTTGCAGCATACACCACTCCCCGAAGTGAGAAGAAAGTATATGAAAGATTAAAGTCAGAAGGGGTGGTTGTATATTTGCCTATACACAAAACCTTGCGTAAGTGGAGCGATAGGAAAAAATGGGTTGAGGTTCCCCTTCTACCATCATATATTTTTGTGAAGATTACCGAAAGGGAGCAGCATGCTGTACTAAATACAGCAGGACTTATTCGCTTTGTTAAGTTTGAGGGGAAACCTGCACCCATACCAGAGGAGCAAATAAATACGATTAAATTGTTGCTGGGTCAAAAACTCGATATTGAACTCCTTGAAGAGAACCTAAAACCCGGGGATAAAGTGGAAATAATTCTTGGCTCCATGTTAGGTTTTAAGGGCGAACTTATTAAGCACAAAGGGAAAAACAAGGCATTAATAAAAATTGATCATATTTCGCACGGACTGCTTGTTACGCTCCCAAAGGGCTTTATTACCAAATCACTAGATGGAGATTCTGTTACTTAGGCTCAATTTTCTCAACCCTTCTTTCATGCCGTCCACCCTCGAATTCTGCATTTAAGTAAGCCATAGCGATCTCTTTTGCAAGATCAACAGAAACAAATCGAGCAGGAATTGCACAAACATTGGCATTGTTATGTTGCCTTGCAAGGCTTGCAATTTCTGGAATCCAGCAAAGGGCTGATCGTATTCCTTTGGTTTTATTGGCAGTAATATTCACGCCGTTTCCACTTCCGCAAAGCACAATGCCCAGCTGATTTTCTCCTTTGGCTACGCTTGCCGCAACCTGATGCGAAAAATCGGAGTAATCAACGCTTTCATTTGAGTAGGTTCCAAAATCTTTCATTGTATGCCCCTGCTCTTTTAAAAAAGTAACAAGCACCTCCTTTGTCTCAAAACCTGCATGGTCGCTCCCTATGGCTATGTTATATGTTTTCATGGTTTTTAATGCTATTTTTGCAAAGATAACCTCTTTAAGAAAAACACTAGGTTAATATTTAAAAAATGTCTGGAATTTATATCCATGTGCCTTACTGTAAGCACAAATGTGAATACTGCGATTTCTACTCGGAAGTTTCATTTAGCAAGGCGAATACATTCCATCGAATAATTGAGAAGGAGCTAAAGCTGCGGGCAAACTTTTTACCGCAAAAAAAAATTGAAACAATCTACTTTGGTGGTGGTACTCCTTCCGTTTTACTGCTAGAGCAAATTCACCACATTCTTCAAATCATTAACAAAGAGTTTAGCGTTTGTTCTAGTCCCGAGGTTACCCTGGAGGCTAATCCCGATGACCTATCGTTTGAATACCTTAAAGGACTTTTAAGTATTGGCATAAACCGGTTGAGTATTGGGATACAATCTTTTGCTGATGCCGATTTGATTGGGCTGGGCCGACGGCATAATACCAGGCAGGCAATTTGCTCCGTTGAGAATGCATACAATGCAGGATTTAAAAATATCAGCATTGACTTAATATATGGGCTGCCCTACTCCAATACAGATATTTGGAAAGAAAACCTGAACACCGCCTTCTCATTGCCCGTTCAGCATCTCTCCTGTTACCATCTAATTATTGAGAAGGGAACTCCCCTTTCGGAAAAGGTTTCGAAAGGAAGTCTAAGGCTAGTGAAAGAGGATGAAAGCGTTAAGCAGTTTCAGGTTTTACAAGAATTGGCAAAAGAGAATAATTTTGTTCATTACGAGATTTCGAATTTTGCAAAAGATGGTTATCTCTCAAAGCACAACTCATCCTATTGGAGGCAAGTATCTTATCTTGGGGTTGGCCCATCGGCCCATTCTTATAACGGGGTAGCACGCGAGTGGAATATAAGTTCTGTTAAACAATGGGCAGCAGCCGTAAATAGCAAAAAACAGGTTGCTGAGCGGGAAATCCTTTCGAGAAAGGATAAGCTAAACGAGTATCTTCTTACATCATTGCGTACCATTTGGGGTGTTGACATGAAAGATTTTGAAAGACAGTTCGGACGTAACGCTTTAAATAAATTATTGTGTGACGCAAAACCATTCATAAGTTCAGGGGCAGTTCTTAAACGCAAAAATAATTTGATAATAAGCCCTGAAGCTTACCTTATTTCTGATTCAATAATTGGGTCTCTTTTCCAATAAGGGTTACTAATCTCACAGCACTCTTAATACAAGAACATTTTATTTCGCCTAAATAGTACAAAAAAACGAACGAGCATAGAACAACAGCAAATAGTGAAAACTCCTACTATCATTCTACAGATGATTCAAAATCAACATAATTACCAGCAAGTTTAAATATATATAGAGTATTTCTATCAATTTATTTACATGGCATTTAAGTTCTAAATGCGATATTTATTTAATTTAGCAGGGATTAATCTACAGTCTGTTGTTTGAAAACATCCAAAACCGAAGATTATTTACTCATCAAGCTCTCCATTCCGGATACTTCTTGATCTCTATATTGCTGTGTTTTTTTCTAAGCATTGGGATTTCACAAGGAAAAAACCCAACCGACAGCCTTCGCATCAAATTAAAAAATGCAAATAACGATTCTGTTAAAGCGCAAACGCTAATTGACTTGGGCGATGCCATTGAGTCATCCGAACCAAAAAGAGCAATAGAGTATTATAAGCAAGCCCTAAGGATAGCGGAGGAGAATGCGGTGGAGAATGAGTTTTTTCAAGAGCTCAATATAACCTGTACCAGATATATTGGCATTGTGTACCATAACCAGAATGCAAACGACAAAGCCATGGAGTACTTCATGCGATCGCTTAGACTTAGCGAGGAGCATGACAACAAAGGTGGCATGGCCGCATCAATGAATAACATCGGCATGGTACATGCCGATGTTAGAAATTACGAGAGCTCCATTGAGTACTACCAAAAGTCGCTAAACCTTACTAAGGAACTGAGCGACACCTTTGGCATGGCCAGAAGTTACAACAACATGGGCGTAACCTATGCCAACATGGGGAATATACAGCTGGCTATTGAGAACTATCAAAGAGCTGCCGATGCTTTTAAGAAACTCAACCTTCAGTATTTTCAGGCTGCAACCTACAACAATATTGGAACTTACTACCTTTCGCTTATACATGAAACAAACAAAAACGACTCGACTCTTATCTATTACCAAGAAGCCCTACGTTACTTTCAGAAGGCAGTACCTATTTTCAGAGAAATGGAGGAACAGTTCGATTTGGCTACCAGTCTGGCAAATGTTGCTCAAACACAAGTTCAACTATACGAGTTCCTTCCAAAAAACCACCCCGCAGGAAATTCTTACCTTAACCAGTCTATTGCAAGCGGAAAGGAGGCACTTGATTTATCTAAGCGAATAAAATCTTTTTCTAGCATTTACTACTCAGCACATGCACTTAAAGAGGCCTATAAAAACAAGGGCAACATAAGCTTGGCGTTGGAGTATGCTGAGCTACTAATTCAAAATAACGACAGCCTGCTTACCCAGGAGAAAGAACGAACCGTTGCTGAAATTGAGGCCGTTTACCAAACCGAGAAAAAAGAACAGGAAATTGAACGACAACGACTAGAAGCCGGGAAACAACGACTCAGGTTTAACGCCTTGGCTGCTGGCCTTCTCCTTTTGGCTCTTTTAACATTCTCACTTTATCGCGGATACAAAAACAAGAAGAAAGCGCATGGCATAATAACCGAACAGAACTCCGTACTTGAGCAGGCAAATGCTGAAATTATGGCACAGCGTGACGAGCTGGAGGCACAGCGTGATATGGTTGTTTCGCAAAACCATGAGCTGGAGGAGGTTTATACCAACATGACCCACAGTCTACAGTACGCTCAAAGCATTCAAGCAGCTATACTCCCATCAGAAAAGATACTCCAGCAGGTTAGCCCCGATTTTTTTGTAATGATGCGACCTTGCGAGCTGGTAAGCGGTGACTTTTTCTGGGCTACTGCCTTTGATGATTATCAGATTTTCGGTGTTACTGACTGTACCGGACATGGTGTTCCTGGGGCATTTATGAGTATTCTTGGCGTAAACGCCCTAAACGATATTGTTACCCGACACAGAATTACCAACCCCAGCGATATTATGGGGCATCTACGCCACAATGTTATTGAGGCCATGAGTCAAAATGACCCCGAACAAATTCATAAGGATGGGATGGACATGTCGCTGTGCGTTTTTAACCGCCACACAAGGGAATTACATTTTGCTGGCGCTGGGCTACCATTATGGATTGTTACTGATACGCCAGATGTACTTAATTTGAATGCTCCCAAAATTATTAAGCAGGGAGACTTCTCCTTGATTGAGGTAAAGGGAGACATTATGCCCATAGGGCAATCGCCTATTATTAAGCCGTTTACCAATCAAGTTATTAAACTCGGCAGCCATCATATTAGAATATACATGTCAACTGATGGATTTGCCGATCAGTTTGAAGAGGGAACGCAGAAAAAATACGGTATCTCCAATTTAAAGAGCCTAATACTAGAAAATGCCCATAAGGATTTTGCTGAACAAAAGAAGATTCTTGAAAACACCTTTGATAGCTGGAAAGGCAAAGGTGTGCATATTGATGATGTTACGGTTCTTGGCATTAAAATCTAATCTTTCTATGTCTTTATCCCTTATCATTCCCTCGGTTTTTTCCCGATATTAACAATAATATAATCATTTGTTAATGAGCCCATATCATTCTTCTAAAAATTCGTTGTAACCTTTGTCGGTATATATTATACTGATGAATCAATGAATAACAAACTTCTTTTGACCACAGCTGAAATGGGATTGGGGCACCTTAGAGCGTTAAAACCATTTGAAGAATTATTTAAAAGGCGAATTCACATATTGGGGCAGGATAAGTATTCTTCGCAAAGAGAGAGATTCCTCTGGAGGACAACCCTAAGAACTTATGAATGGTTTTCAAAGGCAAAGCAAATTCCAATTATTGGCACAGCAATCTTTTCGATACTTGACAAACTTCTGGAAATAAATGAGAGTAACAGTAAATCAAAGGGTAACAATATAGCATTTCAGGTAAAAATTCTGGGTACTTTTATTAACCAAGGTGCATGCAAGGAGTTGAAAATAAAATGCGAAACGCAAAGTTACAGAACAATCCTTACTTCTTTTTACGCGCCAGTACATTTCGCTGCAAAAAAACTAAAAGAACAAACGGTTTTTTGTCAGATTTGCGATACGGATATTAGCAGGGTATGGGTGCCGCAAAATCCGAAAGCAGAGAATATACAATACTTTGCACCATGTGCAGAAGTGGTTGAACGTCTGAAGGCTTACGGGGTGTGTTTATCAAAAATTCATTTAGTTGGATTTCCACTTCCCATTGAACTTGTGGGCGGAAAAGGGCAAGAAATAGCCATTGACAACTACACAAAAAGATTATCCTTTCTTCAGGAAACAAGAAAGTTCTCTTCCTCAACCCCTCTTAGAATCACTTATGTAATTGGAGGAGCCGGTGCAATGGTTGGATTAGCAAAGCGCATTGCAAAAGGGCTTAAACAAGAAATTTTAAATGGCTCAGTTGTACTAACCATAGTACCAAATCCAAAAAAGAGAACTATCAGTCGGTTCATCGCATTTAAGAAAAATCATTTTAACAATTCAGAGGGACTACATATACTTAACACCCACAATTATGAGGAGTATTTTAAGCGGTTCTCCTCAATAATTGTCAGCACCCATCTGCTTTGGACAAAACCAAGCGAACTGACTTTTTACTCATCACTCGGAATCCCAATAATCATGGCACCACCTCTGGGAGCACAAGAAATTGCAAACAGGGAATGGCTCATTAAAAATAATATTGCTATTGATCAAGCAAACCCAGAAACTTGTAAAGATTGGTTATTAGATCTTCTTGAGTCTGGATTGCTCTGGCCAATGGCTAAGAATGGATGGGTTCAAGGGAGAAGGATTGCGGTGCATGAAATTTCCGACATTTTAAACACTTTTGATAATGAGAACAGCTGTGAAAAAAATATGAAAAAGCAAAATTTATTTGTTGAAACAAACTAACAACAAGCTCTATGGAAAATAGTACAACGCTGCTTTTTCTTTACCTAAAAACAGGAGGTGGACATTTGGCCCCGGCCAAAGCAATTTCAAACTGGATGGCTAATAAAAATCCTGCCCAAATTGAATTACACGACGGTTTTATGGGTGCATCCAACCTTATAAAAGGCGCCATTGAGAATGGTTACAGGTTCTCACAAACCAAGGGGAAATGGATGTTTGAGCTGATGTATGCAATTCATAAATTTAAGCCCTTTGCCTTATTATCAAGTTGGATTGTGAGCATATTTGTTTTTAAAGCACTAAAACGCAAGATATTCTCTCTAAAACCCTCAAAAATTGTCATTTATCACTTCTTCCTTATCAGGCCTACTCTTCGAATAGTAAAAAAATACAACCTAAATATTCCCGTTATAACCGTGGTAACTGACCCCTTCACAGCACATCCAATTTGGTTTTTACAACCAAATCAACATTTCATCGTCTTTAGCAATAAGCTTAAAGCATCAATTGAGAGGAAGCATAGAATTAACCCAAAGAATGTATCTGTTTTCCCTTTTACACTCAACCCAAAATACAATAATAAGCTGCATGTACAAAGAGAAATTGCCTTCAAAGCTTATCTTGGTATTGATTTAAACAGAAAAGTGGTGTTACTTATAGGAGGAGCAGATGGTCTTCCCAGAGGCGATAAAGTTTTATTGGAACTTTGTAAAGTCAACCTGAATGCTGATATAATAGTTGTATGTGGTACTAACAAAAGCCTTCGAAACAAGGCAAATAATTTAAAGTGTAGGTTCAAAGAAATATCTATACATGTTTTGGGTTATACCAACTATGTGCATGAGCTTGTCAGCATCTCCGATGCAGTAATCACAAAATGCGGAGCTTCTACCTTTATGGAAATTTTACTCTGCGGCAAGATTCCACTTGTAAATACCTTTATATGGGAGCAGGAAAAGGGCAATGTAGATTTTTTAAGAGAATACGGCATGGGTGTCTTTGAACCTAATCCTAAAAAACTAGCCCAATTTACAGAATTGGTATTGTACAACAAGGAGTTCAACAAGAAGCTACGTGAGAACATCTCGCAAATGAGGCTTGAAAACGGAACTCCATACGTTTCGGATTTTATTTCGAATTTTAAAAATTCTAACGATGAATTTGCTTGTAATATCCGACTTGCATATTGATAATGGCGATAAATTCGGAGCTTTTGGATGGAAGCCAAAAAGATTTATTAAAGCCTTAGATACAGTTATTGAGCAGAATGAAATTGATAAGGTCGTGCTCAATGGGGATATTTTTGAACTATATAAATACAATTTTAATGATGTTTACAGATGGAACCGTGAGCTAATTGGCTATTTTAACAAAAGGGAGTTTGTTTACATTCGAGGTAACCATGATATTTTTAACCCCTTAGCAAAAGAATCGCTAACCATAAGCAACGGTAAGGGTCAGACCATCTATATTGAGCATGGGCACAATGCTGATTTTTTGAATGGCACCAAGCTGGGCAGGTTTATAAGCATCGCAGCGTTTAACGCACTAAAAAAGCTTATAAAGCTACAATGGATTGAGAAACTCTATTTTAGAGTAATTGAGTGGGACGACCAAATAAACAGAATACCCAAAAAGTACAACACTTTTAGGTATCTTAACTATGCCCTAAAGCTCCTTAGAAACTACGATGTGGTTATTCTGGGGCATACTCATAAGCTTGAAGCGCACAAAACCTACTATCTAAATACTAAAAAGATTTATCTTAACACTGGCTCATGCTCACTGGGGCGTTTTCAGGCCGTTATACTAGATACAGAAACCTTAAAATATGATACAATAAAAATAAGCAGAAGCGATATGTCCAAAAAATTAATTAAGAAAACACCTAAGCGTTCAAGATTATCAATACCAGCATAAAAATCTAATGCGCATCCAGCCAGTTCTCTGCAACGCCCATTTCCACATCAAGCGGAACGGAGAGATTTATGGCATTCTCCATGCTATCCTTTATGAGTTCTTTTAGTGTTTCTAATTCGGGCTTGTACACATCAAAAACCAGCTCATCGTGCACCTGAATAATCATGCGACTCCTTAGACCCTTCTCCTTTATCTTACAATGAATAGTTATCATGGCGGCCTTAATTATATCAGCAGCCGATCCCTGTATGGGAGCATTAATGGCGTTACGCTCAGCCAAACCCCTAACGGTTTGGTTGTTGGAGTTAATGTCGGGGAGGTAGCGTTTACGTCCAAAGATGGTTTCAACGTAGCCCTTTTTACGTGCCTGCTCAACGCAGCGATCCATGTACTCTTTAACACCCTTGTAGGTTTCAAAATATCCATCAATAAGGTTCTTGGCATCGGTACGACTAATGCCTAAACGCTGTGATAGACCAAAGGCCGAAATACCATAAATCATTCCGAAATTTGCCGTTTTTGCTTTGCTGCGTTGGTCGCGGCTAACCTCAGAAGGAGTAACCTTGAAGATTTTTGATGCTGTGGCTGTATGGATATCCTCATTATTCTGGAAGGCTTCCAGCATTGAGGCGTCCTGACTAACATGCGCCATTAGGCGCAGCTCAATCTGCGAGTAATCGGCTGCTAGCAGAACATGCTCCTTTGAGCGGGGAATAAACGCCCTTCGTATCTCACGGCCCCTCTCCTCCCGAATGGGGATATTCTGAAGGTTAGGATTGTTGGAACTCAACCTGCCCGTGGCCGCAACCGCCTGATTAAACGAAGCGTGAATTCTGCCTGTCTTTTTGTTGATAAGCGTAGGCAGCACCTCAACGTAAGTTGAAAGCAGCTTTTTAACTGAGCGAAACTCAAGTATTTTTGGAACAATGGGATGCTTATCGGCATACTTCATCAGCTCCTCCTCGCTGGTGGAGAACTGCTTGGTTTTGGTTCGCTTGGCATCGGGAGCAATCTTCATCTTTTCAAAAAGCACAACGCCCAGCTGCTTTGGCGATGATACATTTAAATCGGGCACCCCTGCTATTTCCTTAATCTCATTATCAAGCTCTATTAGCTCCTTATTTAGATGCTTAGCGTAATCGTTAAGAGCCTGAGTATTGATGCTAACGCCCTCAAACTCCATATCAGCAAGAACTTTAATTAATGGTTCTTCAAGCTTGTAGTACAGCTCCGTAAGATTCTCCTTTTCGAGACGTTCCCATAATACTTTTTTAAGCTGAAGAGCCATATCGGCATCCTCACCGGCATATATGGCTATTTTTTGGGGGTCAACCCTGCGCATATTTAGCTGACGTGCGCCTTTCTTCCCAATTAGCTCCTCAATCTCAATGGGTTTGTACCCCAAAAAATTCTCGGCCAAAACATTGAGGTTATGGCGCATATCGGGTTCAAGCAGATAGTGCGCTAGCATGGTATCATTGAGCTTTCCCAATAATTCAACGCCATAGTACTTCAGCATTAAAAAGTCAAACTTTATATTCTGACCAATCTTGCTAATCTCATCATTCTCAAAAATGGGTTTAAGCTTGTTAAGAATCGCTTGCGCTGCATCTTCCTCAGCAGGGATGGGTACATACCACGCTTTTTCTGGCTCAATAGAGAAAGAGACACCAACCAGCTGCGATGTGTGATGCTCCAGTCCCGTTGTTTCAGTGTCAAAGCTGAATTCAGAAACGGAAGAGAGCTCCTTTACCAGCTTACTTATATCGTCATCCTTATCAACTAACAAATAATCAGGCTTAATATCCTTAATGGTTTTAAATATGGGGTTCGTGGGTAAGCCTGCAAAATCCTCATCGCCAAACAGCGCCGTTTGAACTGCTTTGGGCTTCTCCTGCTGCTCCCCGCCAAAAACCTCGCGGGCAAGGGTTCTGAATTCGAGCTCATCAAAAAGTTTCTTCAACTCCTCGGGGTTTGGCTGCTGTCGCTTAAGCGCATCCAAGTCAATTTCAACGGGAACATCCGTTTTAATCTCCACGAGTTTACGAGCCAACTCAAGCTGCTCCTTGTTATCAAGCAACTTCTGTTTCTGCCCCTTTGACAGCTCGTCAATATTCTCATAAATTGCCTCTATGGAACCATATTGCGAAATTAGCTTGGCGGCCGTTTTTTCACCAATACCAGGTACGCCGGGAATATTATCGGACGAATCGCCCCAAAGGGCAAGTATATCCTTAAACTGAGCTGGCTCCTTAATACCATATTTTTTACAAAAAGCTTCTGCTGTAACGGTTTCAATATCTGCTCCACTGCGCGAGGGCTTCACCATAATAACATTTTGCGTTAAAAGCTGACCATAGTCCTTATCGGGCGTCATCATTCTTACTTCAAACCCTTTGGGTTCGGCTTTCTTTGCAAGCGTTCCCACAATATCATCGGCCTCGTAGCCCTGCTTCTCAAGAATTATTATATTCAAGGCACGAATAATATCCTTAATGACAGGGATTGCCGACCTGATATCTTCGGGCGTTTCCTGGCGGTTAGACTTGTACTCAGAATATAGTTCCGAACGGAAAGTTTTACCAGACACATCGAAAGCCACCGCAATGTGAGAGGGGTCGAAACGCTTTAAGGCCTCAAGCAGCGATTTTGTAAAACCAAAGATTGCTGATGTGTTCTGCCCTTTGCTGGTTTTAATGGGACGGCTAATAAATGCGAAGTAGGCTCTGTAAATTAGTGCGTACGCATCGAGTACAAGTAATGTTTTGGGCATGGCTTTCTGTTATTTCTTTGATAGTATTTAATTATATTTCTT
>JBKHAH010000020.1:0-40993 GCA_046542995.1 Bacteroidales bacterium | reverse complement strand
CACTGAGGCGGGCACTGAGGCTCTCGAAGTGCTCGGCGGAGCCAATCTCAATAATTCTGGAAAACAAGAGATCGCTTCGCTAAGTTCGGAAAGTACCCTCGCGATAACGGTTCTTTTTGTGTCATATCCTCATTATGCCCAAAATAAATTGGGTACGTAAAAGCTTAATGGCTATCAATGCCCATGCGCATTAAGAATAGATGCTTGAGGGTTTTGGTAATTTCTGTCATATACTCATTTACTGCCTTTACGCTTCCGGGCAATGTATAAACAAAGGTATTGTCCATAATACCAGCTACTCCCCTGCTTAGTAAAGCGTTGGGTTTTTCAGCACCATACTTCATGCGTATCATCTCCATTATGCCGGGAATCTCCTTATCAAGCATCTCGCTAGCAACATCAGGGGTAATATCCCTTTGGCCAATACCGGTTCCTCCGGTGGTGATAACCAAATCGTACCCATGCTCCTTTGCTTTTAACAGATTACCACGAAGCATCCGCTCGTCGTCGGGAATAACCATCGTATCAACGGTATGCTGCCATTTAATTGACTGGAAGAAATCGTCAACCTTTCCAACCACGGCAGGGCCACTCTTATCGTCGTATGTTCCTTTGTATGCGCGGTCGCTAAGAGTGATTACCATAACCTTGTATATCTTTGGGAGATACTCTAGCTCATCGCCTGGTTTTAGGCTGCCATTCTTCTTAACCCTGAGGAATATCCCTTCTTTAGGCATTACGCAGTTACCCACCTCACGGTAAATGGCGCAACTATCGCCATGGCAAGCTTTGCCAATTTGGGTAACCTCCAGCTCAATATCTTTATTCACAAAGCGATCGCCGGGTTTGGTGTCAACCAGCTCCACGCCCTCGCTAGTAATGTTCTCGGCAAACTCGCCATAGTTTATCTGCCGACCTGCCATTTTTGAGAACCTATCGAAGCTCTCCTTCCCCAACATACTAACCTGACGGTGCCACTCACCAGAATGGGCATCATTGGCAACGCCAAGTTCATTAAGCTCAATACTCTCAACAGGTTTCTTAATTACACCCTTCTCGGTGGATATGTTTACTGATAGAATTTTTACTTTTTGCATAATTTACCACATTAGACTCATTAGAATATTCTTAGATATCTTTTTTTGTTTTCTGCAATAACTTCATATCACTTATTACCATTTCCTTATCAACGGCCTTGCACATATCGTAAACGGTAAGTAGAGCCACGGAGACTGCGGTTAGGGCTTCCATCTCAACACCCGTTTGCCCAACACAACGAACCAGGCTGCTAACTTCAACCCCATTATCAACCACAGATGCCTTAACATCAACCTTAGTGAGAAGTAGTGTATGACATAGAGGGATAAGGTCGGCTGCTCGCTTTGCAGCCTGTATTCCTGCAACCTCGGCAACTGTAAGCACATCGCCCTTCTTCATGCTATTATCCCTGATTAGCGAAACGGTTTCAGGATTTAAAGCAATATGACCGGATGCCTTCGCTTCGCGAATTTGATTGGGCTTTGCGCCTACGTCAACCATGTTCGCCTTGCCCTTGCTGTCTATGTGTGAAAATTTCATGATTTTTTGTAGTTTGATTTCAGTTGTCGGTTATGTTGCAAGGTTAATGGGCTATCAAGCTATCCACCAACATTGTAAAACTCACCTTTTGTACTTATTCCGCCACATTGGGGTTTATTATCAATCGCTTTTATAATGGACTCCCTTGGGCCAAGCTCACGAACATTATAACCAATATCGCTAAAAAGGCATGGCTTAACTATGCCATTAGCCGTAAGTCGAAGCCTGTTGCATTGTGCGCAATCGCCACCTTCACCTCCCTCAACAATCCCGTGTACGCCCGTATCAAGATCCATTAAAGGAATGAATCTTGCCCGAAAGCCATTGTCAAGAGCAAATCGTTTTACTGCTTGTGCATCCTCCTCCATTGATGACTCCTTAACCACACAATTAATCTTTATTGGTTCTAGTCCGGCCTCCCTGGCCGAATAAATTCCCTCAATCGCATCGTTCAGCTTTCCAACACGGGTAGTTTGCGCGAATTTCTGTTCATCCAACGTATCGAGGCTAACGTTAACCCTCATTAAACCTGCCTCACGTAAAGGTTTTGCAAACTCTTTAAGAAGCGTACCATTGGTTGTCATTGACAGGTCATTTATGGCATCAATTTTAGCCAGCATGGCAACTAAATCAACAATACCCTTGCGCACCAATGGTTCTCCTCCGGTAATGCGAACCTTGTTAATGCCCATAAGGGTTGCAGTTCGGGTAAACTCTACTATCTCATCGAATGTAAGAATATCCTGATGCCTTAGCATAGAAACCCCCTCCTCTGGCATACAGTATGTGCAGCGTAGGTTACAACGATCAGTAACCGAAATACGCAGGTAGGTAATATGTCGTTTATAGTGGTCGTACATTAACAAGTTCTCCTTTCTGAATAGATTCAACACCAATGGGTACAGATATAAAAGCATTTACAGCGGAAAGGGCAAAAATATGTGCCGACCCATGATAGCTAACGGGTTGCACCTGACCACTATCAGTAATTTGTGCTGGCACCAGTGCCTGCCGTCCGGCTCTTTTGCGCTTATAATCAACAGCCAAAGGAATTTTTATGATATTTTTTTGAGGTAACCTGCTGCCCATAATCTTCTGGATTGCAGGGCGTACATGCAACTCAAACTGTAAGAAGGAGGAAACAGGGTTACCCGGCAAACCAAAAACCAACTTACTTTCCTTTACACCAAAAACAGTTGGCTTACCAGGCTGTACAGCAATGGTTTTAAATTTTAACTCAACACCCAGCTCACTTAGTACCTGAGGAACATAATCGAAATCGCCCATGGATACTCCGCCCGTAAGGATTACTATATCGCATTCGCTAAGTGCCTTTGAGATGGCGTCCCGCGTTGCCTCAAGGGTATCATCAATAATTCCTCCGTAAATTGGTAATGCCCCCGCACGCTTAACCTGGGTATAAAGCTGATGACCGTTACTGTTGCGTATCTGTCCTGCATGAGGCACAATGTCGGGCTCAACAAGCTCATCGCCAGTAGTTAAAACTGCAACCTTTGGTTGCACGGCAACCTCAACCTGAGAAACACCAACTGCAGCGAGAATTGCAACGTGCTGCGGCTCAATTAGGGTTCCTCCATTAAGAACCAAATCACCCTGCTTAACATCCTCAGCAAATAATGCTATATTGGTTTTAGTGTCATCACCAGTAAAACGTATCGTGTCTTTTGAGACGATTTCTGTCTCTTCAACCATTAAAATACAATCGGCACCTTGCGGCACGGGTGCACCAGTCATAATTTTTGAGCAAGTACCCTGCTCTACTGTTTTTTGAGGGAACTGTCCTGCTGGTATAACCTCAACAACTTTTAAAGCATCAAAAATATCGGCCTTACGGCACGCATAACCATCAACTGCAGCCTTGTTAAAAGGAGGCATGTTAATATCAGAGAAGACATCAACTGCAAGAACACGATTTGTTGACTCCCACAGTGGGACGAGCTCTTTACAGAGCTGCTCCTGAGTAAACTCAAGTACAGTTGATATTGATTGTTCCAGTTTTATCATAAATCGTGTTGCTCAAAATATTATGGTACAAAAATCGGAAAATTATACTGAATGAAAAAGCGATTTGCATATTTTTTCATATTGATTGGCTATGTTATAAATCATTGTGTTTGGATTACAATAACAAAGGGCGGTTGACATAGGTTTACTGCAATGCTTGAATCTCTTTTATCTAAACTGAATGGAAGGAATTAGGGGAATTAGTCTAAATCAGAGATATTTGAATAAACAAGAAAGGCGCTTTTTTGCAAAATGCGAACTTAACAATGCCAGATTAATACATTCCTCTCATTATCTAGTATTTACATATCATGCTACAAAAGGCCGATTTTTAACTCGTCATTGCGAAACCCTAGCCCTGAGGTGGGCACTGAGGAGGTTACTGAGCCTGCCGAAGTGCGCTCGAAGCGTAAGGGTTGAAGCAACCGAGCGTTCTTTGTTAGTTAGGCAGAGCCAATCTCTTTATTTTTGGAAAGAATGAGACTGCTTTGTTCCAGATAGAAACCGGGACAGGATGTTCCTCCTGGCAGTGACGAGCATATTTGTTTTTACCTGTCATTTCACCATTATGCCCAAAAAAAATTTGGGTAGGCAGGAATAATGGGACTTACCTCTTTGCTACAAAAAACTAATTATTAGGATAGAGGTCGATATATATTGGAAAATGATCACTATACCCACCATGATACTTAAATCCAATGAATGTTCGAAATGGTTTTACACCTACAAAGGCCTCATCCTCCTCAATAAGAAAATCGGCATTAAAAATTTTACCACCATCCAGATTTGTGTAAACACCATGCCTGCGATTGAGTAACCCTTTAGAAACAATCATCATATCAATAACCTCCCAGTTCCCTTGGTACTTAAGCGTACCGATGCCCTGACCCTCAAATGGGAGGTGAAGATTGTAAAGCCCATCAGGCTTAAATGGTTTTTCGGGGGGAGAAGTTTTTAGTCCTTCAATTAATGGTGGGCTGCTGGGAGTATCATTAAAATCGCCCATGATAATAATACGAGCATCAGGATGAAAAATTTTTATGGAATCTACCTTCTCGCGAACTACCTTTGCGGCAGCAATTCTTCCCGGCTCCGTTGCCAGCTCACCGCCCCACTTCGATGGCCAGTGATTAACAAAAACATGAAGAGTATCCAAATTATCGAGAATGCCGCGTGTGTATAACACTTCACGAGTTGTTCGGGTTGAATCATCGGGATAATACACTCTGAAATATCGCTCATCCTCAACGGTAAACTGGTCGGGTCGATAGATTAAGGCCACGTCAATGCCTCGTCTATCTGGCGACTCACGATGAACAATTTGGTAATTATATTTGGACAAAGGTGTGTTTTTGACTATTCTACTAACAACCAATCTATTCTCCACCTCACACAAACCAACCATGGTAGGCGGATCCCATTCTCCCACAGCAGCAATAACCTTATAGGTATTATTCACCTTCTTGGTCATCTTATTCCATGTCCAGTAGCGTGTACCCTTAGGGGTAAATTCCTCATCGCGCTTTAAGCTGTCGTCAAATGGATCAAACAGATTCTCAACATTATAAAACATAATCCTGTACCTTTCCTGGGAAAAGCTAGGTTGGAATATAAGAGAAAGTATCAGGAGCAGAAACATGGCGGGAAAAGCAATTCGCTTATGAATTCTTTTTGTAATCATTACGAGATAGTTTTCAAGTAGTAACTCAATTCAACAACGGATAAAGATAGTAAGATTTTGGATTTTTAACCCACATTAGCAATTGGCCGCTTGTTTCTAACAACGATAGATTTTATATCAATGTCGTTTAAGGTGAAGCATGCACGCTAAAGAAGTTTCACTCTATCTCTACCCTTTCAAAAGCACCGAGGTCAGGACCAGCATCATCCAGCCTGCTAACATTGTTTAGATCAACTGGAAATTGCGTAGCGATATTATACAGCCCAATATCCATTGCTGGACTCAGAGTATCTAACTCGAAATTATTCTCAAAGGGCTCCTTAAACAGAGGGTCCTCGTTAAAAACATCAACAAAATAAGCATCATTATTCAAATCAAAATTTGAGCCTACTCTTAAAATTGAGTTTTCAAACAGATAGTTCATCTGCGCATCAATCACCTGCCCTTGATAAACATTATCAATTTCTAACTCGCTATCGCGTGAACCGTAAATTATGCAATTAACAAAATAAGCCTCTTCAATATCTCTGGTTTCAAGCATGGTAGCACCAGTAGTAGTATCCTTGTAGGTATAGTAATTATTTAAAAGAAGTGCAGGTCCTTTTCGGTTAGTATATTGCCCCCAGTAGTTTGCTATGGTTGACTGGTAAAACCTGTATTTACCGCCCATGGTAAGCGCTACGGCTGTTTGTCCAGCGTTAGCAAACAGGCAGTTCCCTGCCTCAATAATTGCACCGCGGGCGTAAAGACCCAACGCACTCATGTTTTCAACCCTGGTATTATGCATAACTACGGTTGGAACATCGGGGATTGCAAAGGTATCAACCACGACTCCGAGGATAGCATTTTTAACTTCGGCCCAGTTCATGCTATTGCTGTGGCTTCCTGCCCTAAACCACAAACCACTCCATTGGCCAGCCTTGTTGCTGTAAAACTCCTCCAACCTATCACCCTCAAAAACAACAGGATTCTCTGGAGCTCCTTCTACCTCAAGCGTACCATCAACTACCAGCTGGGCTTGATTATGAAAATGCAGGCGGGCACCCTCCTCAATTTTAAGATTGACATTGGGGGGGACATAAAGATAGCTATAGATTAGGTAAGGCTTATCGGCGGCGAAGACATTCGAACCAGTTAATTCAAGGGCATTAAGCAAATGAACATCCTGCCCCCATGATATGAGCTTCACATCCTTCATGTTGCCGTTGGTGTTAAAAACAATTGAATCGGCAACCAGCATGGGAGCATTCTGTGAGGTTGGATTAGCGGTTACCTCAACAAAAACGAAAAGGCTATCATTACTACGTAACAGCACGTCGCGGGCATGTGTGGTTGGTTCACCATCAACATTTATCCTGTAGGGTGATGATTCTCCGCCCGCCAAGCGGATGGATGAAATCTCAACATCGCTCTTATTATCATTGTAAACCTTAAAATAACGCGTTGCAGAGCCTATGGTTGTAAAAATAGTGTCGAACAAAACGGTGTCGCCGCTAAAACTAACGTTTAACGATGGGCTATATGAAATATTATCCTTTTGGCACGAAATCATCCAAAGGAAAGCTAGTAGTAGTGCTGGTATTAAAATTCGTCTCATGTATTTAAATTCCCCTTAAAATCATTTAAATAATAACTTTCAAAGATATGAATTATTGTAGAGATCTATTTAATACATTTATCGGACAACTACATAGCGAGTTACATGGATTGTTAGAACAAAAGACTATATTTGTAACCAGTAAACAAAAACCCTGAGGCCGATGTTAAAATTTAAATGGTTTATATTCTCACTCCTTTCAACAGTAATTATTATGTCATGTAACTCAACGCAGAAAGTAGATTTAGTTATTAGCAATGCCAACATATACAGCATTGACAGTAATTTTAACATTTACCAGAGTATGGTTGTAGATAAAGGAAAAATTGTTGCACTTGGCACAAATGAAGATATTAACAACCTATACATAGGTGAAGAAAATTATAATCTGGAGGGAAAATACGTTTACCCAGGTTTTATTGATCCTCACAGTCACTTTATGAGTTACGGTTTGGGTTTAAGAGAAGGCTGGCTTGCTGGGGCATCATCGTGGAATGAGGTTGTAAACAGACTTGTTGAGCACAATAAAAACTACCCATCGGAATGGATTATTGGAAGAGGCTGGAACCAAACCGAATGGGACATAAAGGAATTTCCAACAAAGAAACTTTTAGATGAAACTTTCCCAGACAATCCTGTGCTCCTAACCCGTATAGATGGCCATGCCGCCATAGCCAACACCAAAGCACTTAACATAGCAGGATTTAATCCTGATACATTAATTGCAGGTGGAGAAATTGTAATAGAAAATAACGAAATGACTGGCGTACTCATTGACAATGCCATTAACTTGGTACGCAAGCATATACCAGCTTACACAAAAACACAGAAAGAGGAAGCGCTTATTGCTGCCCAAAGAAATTGCTTTGAGGTTGGTTTAACCTCAGTAAACGATGCAGGGCTGGATGTTGAGGACGTTATGCTGCTTGAAAGATTGCACCAAGAGGATAAACTGGACATGAAGGTTAACGTTATGCTTAGCCCAACTGAAGAGAACCTTAGGTATGCAGATAAGAACGGAATAATTAAAACGCCCAGTTTAACCGTTCGCACAATAAAACTCTTTGCAGATGGTGCTTTAGGTTCAAGAGGAGCACTACTTATTGAACCTTATAGCGATGCGCCAAATACTAAGGGCCTACAGTTAGAAACTGAAGAGTACCTAACAGACATTTGCCAAAAAGCCTACAAGGCAGGTTATCAGGTTGCAATACACTGCATTGGCGATGCTGCCACAAGATTAGCGCTTGATGTTTACGAAAAGTTTCTTAAACCCAACAACGACCTGCGTTGGCGAATTGAGCATGCGCAAACAGTTCACCCCGATGATCTTCCGCGTTTTGGCGAGCTATCCGTTGTACCATCAATACAAACAACGCATGCCACCTCCGATATGATATGGGCGGCCGAACGACTTGGCAAAAGAATTGAAACTGCTTACATTTACCAGGATCTTTTGAAGCAGAATGGGTGGTTACCAAATGGCAGTGATTTCCCTATTGAGCACATAAATCCTCTGTACGGATTTTATGCTGGGGTTGCTCGTAAAAACCTTAACGGATACCCTCCCGATGGATTTCAGATGGAGAATGCGCTTTCGCGCGAGCAAGCACTAAAAGCCATGACCATTTGGGCAGCCAAAGCAGCTTTTGAAGAGAATGAGAAAGGAAGCCTAGAGCCGAATAAATATGCTGATTTTGTTGTTCTTAAAGAAGATTTAATGACTATTCCTATAGATAAGGTGCCAAACATAAAGGTAAAAATGACCTTTGTAAACGGAAAAGCAGTATATTTATAGCATAATGTAAAGAAAACAAAACCACTAATTATCTTATTTAGTGAAAATAAAACGGTTACATGGAGATATTACCCGCAAAGGAAACCCAACTTTTAGAGGTACTCTACATAATTAGAGAATGTGCACAGCAGCTAAAAGATAAAGGAGTTAAGTACTGGCACAATACGCATGCCGATTATGCAGAAATATCGCAGGACATTTCCAATGGTAATGTTTATATCATTTTTGTGAAGAAGGTGCCAGTTGGAACCATTACCCTTAAACCAGACCCTGAAGTTAAGAACTCTTCTCATATTGACCGACTGGCAATATTCCCACACTTTCAGCGTAGAGGGCTGGCAAAAGCTATGATTGAATTTGCAGAAATTGAATCGCAGGAAAAGGGTTTCACAACCATTCGCGGGACAATTCCAGTTGATGATAAATCGCTCTGTAAATTCCTTGAAGAGAAAGGTTACGAGAACAAAGGCATTAGCCATCATGTTCCCAACGAGGTGACAAAAATTGTTTTTGAGAAAAAACTGATATAGATAATAACTACCAACCATTCTCTCCCCTTCCCCACCTTCAAAAAAATGGAATGACCAATGATTCAATCATCAGCCATTCCAGTAAAAACTCTTGATTTTTGAAAAATTAATCGATTTTATCGCCAGGTTTGCGCCAACCAACTTCATAGTAATTGGGACGCTCTTGAACCGCTCTGCGGTTAAAATCATCAGGGTAACCGATACTCTCAGGCCACGAATCAATTTTCATCTCCTTGCGTTCATACCTATCGTTATATTTTACAAAAAGATACTTAGCTAACTCACGCCAACGCTCTGTTACATACTCCACATTGCTAATACTGAAAGTAGTAAGGTACTCGGTCATCATATCAGGATTGGTTTCGTGCAATGTAAGCGCGGCCTTATCGGTTGCATTTACCATGGCAAAGGAACGATTTTCAAGCTCCTGCTGCACTTCCTTAATATCATCAATAACCTGATTGTACAAGCCATAGGCAAAATTATTAACAACAGAGAATACCCAATAAGCCGACTGCCAATCAAAATCTATAGGGCTACCGGTTGAAAGCGAGGGAGGAACCTGATTCATTCCTGAGTATAAGGGCATCCAAGCATTCGAGTAGGTATCATCAACCGAGTACCAGCAAATACCTCCAATCTCATTGGGCAACCAGCTGCGCGCCTGCGTAATAAACGAGAAGGCAGTTTGAGGTTGTGAAATGGGGCGTTCCCATGCGTAGCGGGTTGTATCATCCTTTAACTTAAAAAACACAGGGCGCCAACGGTAAGGATTCTCATAAGGTCCAGCGGCTATACCATCGCCTGTGTAATATGGTGTGTCGTGAAAGTGGTCGCGGTGAAAAGCAATAACATCCTGCACACTTATCTTGTCATCGGGTTTAATGAAAAGCGGATAGGGTTCAGCCCCCTCCACACACCGCCAGTAGTCGGCTTTAAAATCGTTTGAAGGTGCAGCCCTTCGGAAGATACTCCAAACCCTGCTTTCGCAAAGGAGGAGGGAGGTAGGGGAAACAGGATTATAAGCATCAACAAAACTGAACTCGCTTTTAGGCCCATTGAACCATCCCATGCTACGGGCAAAATCCACCACGTCATCGGCCCACATCCAGTTCTCGGTATCATCCCAATTGACCTTACGAATGCGTGCCTGATTGGCGTGCGCTGCCATGTACCCTTCGGGTACGCGAGCGGCAACCCAAACGGCACCCTCGCCGTGCTGACCCTTGCCAATAAAATCAAGCACCCACGCCTCATTTTCGTCGGCAATTGAGAAGGATTCACCCGTATCTTTATAACCGTAAGTTCGGGCAAGCTCATCCATAATCAGTATTGCCTCACGAGCAGTGCTGGCACGCTGAAGGGTGATGTATATGAGGTTTCCATAATCGAATAGCCCATCGCCATTGCTTAGCTCCTTGCGTCCGGTAAAAGTAGTTTCGGCAATAGATACCTGCATCTCATTCATATTCCCCACAACTTTATAGGTTTGGGAAACCTGTTTGATTCTTCCCAAGAATTCCTTCTCACGAAAACTAAAGATGTCAAGAGAATCATCATCAGGATATTCACCGCCAGGATAAAACTGCAGGGGCGACATAAACCCAGTCACATCATATGTCCAACTTGTAATAACACTCCCATCGGTACTTGCTCCCTTGGAAACCAAAACGCTGGTACATGAATACAAATTGATATTAAAGGATAGTAAGAATACTGCCACCAGGGCAAAAAACGTTAAAATGTTAGCTTGTAATCTCATCTTTATAAGCTTTACTGTTTATATTTTAAAATTTGATGATTACAAACATATAAAGAATTTTAATAATCTTTAGAAATGCTTTCTATTGTAGGGCAAAAACGGAACGATCCTTTACGAATGAATGAGACGGCCCTGCCTCCTCGCCTGCCCGTCTGCTGTAGTCTGGCAGGGGGGCAAAGCGGGCAGGTTTACCTGCCGTGCCTTTGGTAGGCAGTGACGAGCGTATTTGCTTTATCTGTCATATTCTCAACATGCCAAAAAAAATAGCATTATTCTTCACCTTCCGTTTTCCGAATAAGAATCTCCAGGAGTTCGTCCTCATTGATTGGCTTTGTAATGTAGCCATCGCAACCTGCTTGATATCCAAGCAGTTTATCTTCGGCTGTGGCATAAGCAGACTGGGCTATAATTTTTACATTGGGGGAAATTACCCTGAACTGCTTTATAATATCTAAACCATTATAGTCTGGCAATCCAATATCCAAAAGAATGATTTGTATTTCGGGGATTGATGAAAGCATTTTCAGTGCCTCACCTCCAGTTGTTGCCAACCATAATGGTGCATTGGTTTGACTTAAAACTTCTTGTAAAAATGAAGCATTGCTCCCATCGTCCTCAACTATTAGTATTCCATCCTTAATTCCTCCTACCTTGCGCTCATAGTCAAACCCTTTATCAGCAACTACATTCCCTTTTTTGTAAGGAATGGTAAAATAAAAGGTAGAACCTTCGCCCACTTGAGACTCAACCCATATTTGACCACCCATTAACTCAACAATTCCCTTTGATATTGCTAACCCTAAACCAGTTCCTGTATTATTATGCCTTTCAGAATCGTGCACCTGTGTGAAACGATCAAAAATTGCCTCCTGTTTTTCAAAAGGTATTCCAACACCGGTATCCTTAACATAAAACAAAAGGTTGCCTTTCTTCCCATCCTTACATCCAATCTCTATTTCACCAGAAAGGGTAAATTTTAAAGCATTTTCCAATAAGTTATAAAGCACCTGCTTTAATCTACCAGAATCAACATTAATATTCTCCTTATCAACTATTTGATTAACCAAGCTAACGCTGATTTTTGGATTATTTTCAACCTCGATTTTTGAAAGCGCATAATCCAGGATATTATCAAGGAGGGTGTTTATATTATGGCTGGTTTCCTGTAGCACAAGCTGATTTGCCTCAATTTTTGAGATGTCGAGAATATCATCGATAATTTTAAGCAAATCATTTGATCTACTCCTAATTATGCTGGCGTAATGCTTCTGCTTCTCGTTGGAAATGTTAGCCTTGGATAATAGCGTAGAGAACCCCATAATTGCATTCATTGGCGTTCTAATTTCGTGGCTCATGTTGGCCAGGAATGCACTTTTCAGCCTATCGGCCTCTTCTGCCCTCTCCTTAGCTTCCTGTAGCTCCTCATTCTGCGTTGCGTACTCCTCGTTTAAGGCTGCGTACTCTTCATTTCTCAGTTTAAGCTCTTTATTGATTTTTTGCAGCCTCTCCTCTACACTCTTTCTAACGGTAATATCTCTGGCAATGGATAGAACATAATCCTTCCCCTGAATACTAATTGGCGAAAGACAGACCTCCTCCCAAAATACAGAACCATCTATTCTTATGTTTTTCCACTCGAATACCTGCAAACCCTTGCTCAAGGCTTTTGCAATAAATTCTCCTGCCTCTTTCTGGCTATAGGGTGTCTCAGAGAAAAAACCGTGCTTCCTTAGTTCATCCAAGGTATTAAGGCCGTAGGAGGATATAGCATTCTTATTGGCATTAACAATAGTAAGATCCTCGGGGTCATGAATCATGATAGAGTCATTGGCCAGCTCAAATATAGTACGATAATTCTCTTCGCTTTCCTGTAATGCTTTCTCAATAATCTTTCGGTCGGTAATGTCTCTGCCAACTCCAATAATCTCTACAACCTCCCCTTTATCATTCAGAATGGCTTTATCTGACCATGCCAACCATCGCCAGCCATTGGCGGTTGATACTCGCTGCTCAAGGTAACATGAGTAAGGCTCCTTATAAAGGCTCTCCATGGTACTGGCAGTTGAAGCCCTGTCGTTTTCATGCACCAAAGGGTAGAAAGATTTCCCTAACAGCTCCTTCTCGCTCTTGCCAAAGTACTTACAATAGCTGGGGCTTACGTATATAAAATCTCCATTTTTATCAACTTTTACAACCAGATCGTTCTGATTCTCAATAAGTAGCCGGTACCTCTCTTCGTTCTCCTTTTGATAATTAATATTGGTAATTATTCCTCTAAGTCCAATAAAATCATCATCTATAATTATTGGGGCGTAATGTATCAGGCCAGTAAAGGTTGTTCCATCTTTCCGAAGCATAACAAATTCGAGCCCATCGCCAATATTCTGGGAAAAATCTTCAAGAGCCTTAATAACGTACGGCCTGTACTTTGGGATAACGGTCTCGGTGTAGTGTAATTTGCCAACGGCCTCCTCCTTGCTGTAACCAAATTCAATTTCAGCGTACCTATTAATAAATGTGAAAGTTCCGTTCCTATCGGTTTCGAATATTGTTTGCGGAAGAAAGTTAACCAGATCATGATATTTCTTCTGGCTATCGGCAAGCAATCGCCTTGCCTCATTCAGCTCAATGCTATTAGCCTGCTCATCCTTGGATATATTTATAATGGGCGTACCCTTTGATTGTGTTTTTATCTTTTGTAACTCACTTGTTAATCGCTCAACCTCTCCCTCAAGCTCATTAACACGCTTTTGCAGGGCACCTATAGTTGGTTTTTGTGCCATTTATATAAGTATTTTGAATATATAAAATTAATCCTAAATAGGAGTAATTGTTCTTTGGATTGTAAATATTTTTAGAGATTTTGACAAAAGGTATGCAATTGTGCCCTAATGGTTTATTGATGTTGCTTAAATCACTGAATGATAGGCTTAGTGTTTATTGAGTTATTTTAATGGGATGGCTTAGATTATAGATTATAACCTATTTATGAATTGCACGGTTAGGGTTGGGATTGAGGTTGAGAGGTTGAGTAATATTTAATTTCTGAATAAGAGTTTAGTGAACCCCTCACTGTTCTTAACCAGACATAGCCATCACTTCCTAGTAAGGTCAATTCTTTTAAATACCTGCGCCAACATGCCAAGCTTGTATAAATCGAAAAGCAAAAGCGATGGCCTTTTGCTGCATAACACCCTACGTAGCAAAGGGTTAAACACCCTGAAGAACCAGCGCAGTGGGTACCCTAAACCAATTCCTCGCATAAAAAAATAGAATCGTAAAAGGCTGATGTTTTTACGTAGGTTACTTCTCTGCTCGGGAACAAGCCTTAGCAGGCGTACGAGGTTAACAATGCTTTGCTCTGTTTTGGCAAGATAATCGAAACATGGCTCAAGACCAAGGTGGATGCTGGGGTTATTAATATGAAGTATGGGAATCTTATTCTTTTTTAAATCAAGCCCAAAAAGGGTATCCTCATGGCCATATCCAGATATCTCCTCATTAAAACGGATTTCATTAAATGCGTCCTTTGAAATCATGAAGTTACCGCTCATAAACGAAGCGTAAGGAAAAATCTGCCTTCTGGCAGCGTTCTTGCTCTCACGAAAAATACCATACTTCCAACGCAGGAACAGCTCGTTCTTAAAAGGGCGTGCACCATAGCTAATTCCTCCGCAAATAACACAAGCCTGATCTATCACGCTGTTATAGTTTTTAAGAAATTGCTTTGACTCCGGCACCATATCGCAATCGAGAAAGAGAAGCCAGGTGCCTTTTGCAAAATCAGCCAACCGATTACGAATTTTACTTCGTCCCAAATTATGGTCGAACTCTAAGTATTGTACGTTTGCGTTAATTGCAATGCCCGAGTTTCTTTTCTTATAAAAAGAGAGGGAGCAGTCGTCAAAAACAAGTATCTCAATATCAATATTATACTCATTTGCCTGACTGAGCAACTCTTCAGTTAGCTCGTTAATATCGAAATTATATACTGGCAGGCAAACTGATATCATGGCTATTCGTTTTCTTTAAGTTGTTCAGGTTCATCGTTTAATGAGTCTAACATGCTATCAGGGAGCGACTTTCTTGCTTTTGCACCCAGATTCTTGATTTTTTGTGCCTGAGCAACAAGGTTACCATTCCCGGAAGTTAGCTGTTTTAAAGCGGCCTCATAACTATTCTGGCTTTTGGTTAAGCTATCACCAATAGCAGTTAAGCTTTCCACAAAGCTAACAAACTTATCGTAAAGTTTTCCTCCTCTGTCGGCTATTTCAATGGCATGCCTATTCTGGTATTCGCGCTGCCAAAGATCAAAAATCATTTTAAGGGCTGCAATTAAGTTTGTTGGGCTGATAAGAAGCACACGGCGCGAATAGGCATAGTTCCAGAGTTCGGAATCGGTTTGCATGGCCAGCATGAAAGCAGGTTCAACGGGCACGAACATCATAACAAAATCAAGCGAGCCCACTAAGTCCTGATAGCTCTTACCACTAAGTGTATCAATGTGAATACGGATTGATCGCAGGTGCTCATTAAGCGCCTTCTCCTGCTCCTCCGGAGATGTACTTGAACAGTACCGCTCATAGGCAACAAGCGACACTTTTGAGTCAATAACCACCTGCCTGTCATCAGGGTACGATATAATAACATCGGGCTGATACCTTTTACCACCATCATCCTTAAAGGACTCTTGCACGTGGTACTCCCTGCCTTTAGATAATCCCGATTTTTCCAGTATGCTTTCAAGTATCATTTCACCCCAATTACCCTGCTGCTTGACCTGCCCCTTAAGCGCGTTGGTTAAATTATTGGCCTCCTCGCTAATTTGCTTGTTAAGAATTACCAGCTTCTCCACCTCTTTCCCAAGTGAGAATCGCTCCTTGCTCTCCCTATCGTAAACCTCCTCAACCTTCTTCTGAAAAACGCTGATATTCTCACCCAAAGGCTTAAGCAGCCGCTCAATATTTGTCTGGTTTAACTCTGTAAAACGCTTGCTCTTATCTTCAAGAATTGAATCGGCCAAGAGTTTAAACTCATTGGAGAATTTCTTGCCAATCTCCTCAATCTCAAGCTTCTGCTTATCCAGCATCTCCTTCTGGTACTTATTCTCCTTATCCAGCTCAACAGCCCGCTCTCTGGTAGCCGATAGCTCCTCTTGCAAACTCTTTTTGTCAGACTTTAGGGTTTCAACCTCTTTAGAAAGATTACTTATTTGTTCCTGCTGGCTTTCACTCCTCATTTCTAAGCCTGAATACTTTCTGTTGAGTTCCTGAAAAGTTTCTACTTTTATCTTCAGCTCCTCTTTCAGTTGAGAATAATCTTGCTGAAGTGTAGCCTGCTGCTTTTGAGTCTCGTCAAGCAGAGTAGTTAGCGAAGAGAACTTAGCACCAAGCGCTTCCTTTTGCGATGTTTGGTCGATAAGCTCCTTATGCAACCGCTGATTATCATCAACAGCTCGCTCCAACCTGTCATTTGCAATTCGAAGATCTCCCTCCGCATCAATTATCCGCTGCTGGGCATCAACATCGGGTTGTCCATTAGCTGGTTTAAAAATGAAGCGACCAACCACAAGGACTATAATGGCACCGGCAACCAAACCTACCAATGCGTATATTAAAACATCTGCCATTTATATATTCTGTTTTAAAGGGTTTTAATAAGAGGTACTAATCAGTATATCAACAATCTAAACAACACGCATTATTAATGCAAAACAAACATTAAAGATATTATAAAACCTGCACTTTTCGAAGCATATTATGATTTTTAGTACAATTGATAAAGAATACTTAATCTACAGAATAATTAGATTTGATTGCACAAAAAGCTATATTTGCAATAGCACATAAAAAATACTGGGTATGTTTAACCATTCAATGAAATTAGCGGAGGTTATTCAAATAAACTTTAACACGCTTAGCGTAATTAGCAGGTTTGGAATTGAACTGGGTTTTGGAGATAAATCAGTACAACAAGTAAGCATTGAAAAGGGAATAAATCCAGACTTCTTTCTAGACATCCTCAACACTTTTCACGATAGCCACTACTTTCCTCAAAGGCATTTACAGTCATTTAAAGTTACGGAGATAGTTGATTACCTGAGGAAAACCCACGCTCATTATATATATGAGGTTATACCATATATTGAGAGTTTAATGAACCAGCTTGCAGAGGGTTGCAGGAATCCTGATGAGATAATGCTAGTAAGAAATTTCTTTAATGATTATAAAGATGAGCTCTTTAAGCATTTAACGTGGGAGGACAAGGACATTTTTCCGTATGCTCTTGAGGTTGAAGAATCTTACAATACAAAAGAGAATGCGAGCAACATTCAGTCCAGGATGAAGCAGTACTCAATGAGTAATTTCCTTGATGACCATGATGACATTGAGGAGAAGCTTAACGACATTAAAACACTGTTTATAAAATACATACCTCCAGTTCGTAATCAGCAACTTTGCGTTAGAATACTTAGGGAATTTAACTTATTGGAGAAGGATATTAACGACCATGCCCGCATTGAGGAGAAGGTACTAGGACCAAAGGTTGTTGAGATGGAGAAAGCAATAACCAAATTGGCATGAGCAGGTTCGCATTTATAGTGATTGAGCCAGTATTCTTGCTACGCAAGGGCATAGTTAGCTTAGTAAATGAGTTTGCTAACACCATTGTAGTAAGGGAAATGGCGGATGCAAAACGATTAGGTGAAGTAATCTCACGCTACTCGCCCGATGCCATAATAATTGATTCATCCATACTAAGCAATCTTTCTCTGGATGAACAGAAAAAAATATCATTACGAAAGAAACAACTTTTTATTGCAGGCATTGTAAAGAACGAGCACGAGCAGCTAGTACAAAGCAATCTTTGCACTCATTACTTATATTTTAATGACGATAAGAGTCAAATTCAAAACCAGCTAAAGGATATTATTCAAAAGATTGAGGCTAGCAAAGGAACTCCAAATACAACATTGGAACTAAGTGAGCGGGAACTGGAAATATTGAAAGATGTTGCGCTCGGGCTCTCTAACAAAGAAATTGCTGAGAAGAATTTTATTAGTCCACATACAGTTATCACGCACAGAAAAAACATTACCCGTAAACTGGGGATTAAAACTGTTTCGGGGTTAACAATTTATGCAATAATAAATAAACTTATTGGAATGGATGAGGTGAAGTAAGCCTCTAAACCTTAAAAGTAATTGCATAAGCTCCCTACCTGTTAAATAACTTTTCTTATTTTTACTAAATAAATCAAATTAAATTTTAAACCATGAGAAAACTAACATTAATTCCCTTGCTTGCCGCTAGCCTTCTTCTTGTTTTTGGATGCGGTTCAAAGGAGAAAAAATCTGAATCTGATTACGAGTCAACCTTTACACCCATGGAGGTTGAAATACCTGCTGAGCTTAAAGACAACCCCGAAGCGGTAGAATTCGTTAACAACATGGCCGAAGCGGTTGATGCCTACGCCTTGGCTCTGGATAAGGTAGCAGGCAAAATTCATGAAATGGGCTTGGAGGAAGGAGAGGAACCTTCCACCATGCAGAAGATTAAATTAGTGCAGGTGCTTGCCAGTCATTTTCAGGATATTGCTAAGTATGCTGAACCTTTGGAAGAGTACTACAGCAAAAGCGATTACGTTAAAGGTGAAATGAGCGATGCAGAGATGGCTGCTTTTTCCAGCATTATGGATAGGTTTCATCAAAGAATGATGGAGATGGAGAAAAAATACGAGAACCTAAGCAGCATTGCTGGTCAGCCGTAAAGTGGATAAAAAAAAGCCGGGGTCTCCCCCGGCTCACCCTAAAACTTAAACCAAACTAAAAGACAAGGGTGTAATTCTTACTATAACTGTTCATAACGTTTCTCAATCTCTTTCCAGTTAACAACATTCCAAAAATTCTCTATATAGTCAGGTCGCCTGTTCTGATACTTAAGATAGTAAGCATGCTCCCAGACATCGAGCGCTAGCAAAGGGTGACCTTTAACTTCGGCTACATCCATTAATGGGTTGTCCTGATTTGGGGTAGAAGTTATAACCAGCTCACCCTGCCGTTCGATAAGCCAGGCCCAGCCAGAACCAAAGCGCGTTGCAGCAGCTTGGCTAAATTTCTCCTTAAAATCATCAAACGAGCCAAAATGCCTGTCTATAGCTTTGGCTAACTCACCCGAAGGTTTTCCTCCGGCGTTGGGCGACATGTTCTCCCAAAACAGATTATGATTGTAGTATCCACCGCCGTTGTTACGAACACCAACGGGATGCTTGGAGATATTCTTTAAAATCTCCTCGATGGGTTTGCCTGCCAGAGGTGTACCTTCAATGGCACTGTTCAGTTTGGTTGTGTATCCCCCATGATGCTTGGAGTGGTGAATTTCCATAGTCATAGCATCTATATATGGCTCTAAAGCATCGTAATTGTAAGGTAATTTTGGTAATTCAAATGACATAGCTAGAATGTTTTTAAAAGTTTAACTTATATTTAGAATAAATCTAAATAACAAACATTCAGCACGTAAAAAGGTTCAAAAAACTTAGGTAAAAATGATATTATAGAAGAGGAAATTACTGGGATTGCCTTTTCCCGTTTAATCCGTTCTGTTTAACAACTTCTTTTTTTGAATGATAAATTTCAATACCAAGGAAATAGAAGTGCTCTTGCCAAAACTCAACGTACCATTTATTATCGAGGGAGTGAATACGCTCCAGCAACTTCTTTGTTTTTCCAAAAAAGGGCCTGCTTTGTATATCTTGAGAGTTACCTTGCATTTAGTATAAATCTTATAAACTTATATTAAAGTTAGTTAAAAACTATCTTCTTTACAAATTTCACAATTAATTAACATAAACAAAATAAAAAAGTTTAAATCTTATCAACAGTAAAAGCCTGTTTGTCAAACATTAATGTTAATAGCATTAATAAACGCTCAAAACTAGCGTAAATAACTACCTTTAAATGTGAAGGATTACATTTTGACAATCGGTGCAGTCTATAAGGAAATTACAGTGCGATTCCTTGGTAACTGGTTTCGTTACGAAGTTTGGGTGTTAATGATTGCCAACAAAAATGGGCTCGATTAAACCTACCTCGTCATTGTATCCTGATTTTTTCGCCTTGCTCATTAGGGCTTTAACAGCATTCATGCCCTCGTCGCCTAAGTCAATGGAGAAAGAGTTAACATACAGACCTATATGCTTCTGCATAACTCCCAAATCCATAGCTTTTGCAAATTTCTTTACGTAGCCATACGTCTCCTCAGGATTTTGGTTTGCCAGAACCACGCTATCGCGTACTAGCGTATTAATGCTATTTTTAATTTCATTGGGCAAGCTTCTTCTAACCGCTATGCCACCAAGGGGTATTGGTAAGCCAACCTCTTTCTCCCAGTATTCGCCTAAATCAATTACTTTTTTAAGGCCTTTATGCTGATAGGTGAACCTATTCTCGTGAATTATGACCCCAATATCAACCTCGTTTGAAAGTACAGCTTCCTCAATATCGCTAAAAAGGTAAACTGATTTTTTCTTTGCTTTAGGGTAGGCTAAAGTAAAAAGCAGGTTGGCTGTAGTATGCTTTCCGGGTATTGCAACGTTAGCGTACTCAACCTCATCGGGGTAAATTTTTCTTTTTGAAACAACCAGTGGACCAACGCCCCTTCCCAAGGCTCCCCCAGAGGTAAGCAATTGGTAGTTTTCATTAATAAACGGATAAAGCGCATAGCTAATCTTAACAATATCGGCATTGCTATGTAAGGCAAGGTTGTTTAGCTCCTCAATATCGGCAAGGGTTGTATTGAATGACAAACCATTGGTCTTAATGCGGTTATTAACCAATGCATCAAAAATGTACGTATCGTTTGGGCAGGTTGAATATGCAAGGTTTAAATTCATTGGGATAGTTTATTAAGAACCGTTTTTGCAACACTACAACAATTCTCAGTTGCCAGCTGGATATTCCATTCTTTACGGTTTCTAGGTTCAATCCTGTTTGAAATTCCTCTTATACCAATAAATGGAACTCCGTACATTAAACAGGTAAAAAACACTCCAGCACTCTCCATTGTTTCAATATCAGGATTAAACATGGAGGTAATCTGATTTATCCTTTCCTGAGAACCTGAAGCCATACTAACTGTAACAGCTTTTACTACGGGAATTTCGTTAAGTAAATGGTTAATATTAAAATTACAATTCATCCATCCATTGGTGAAAGGACTCTTATTAGGATTAGCTAATCCTAATTGAAAAAGGGTTTTAAACACACCATTATCATCAACGCCATAATCAGCAAAGGTATCATTACCTATACTTACAACATCACCAACAGAAAGTTGAGGATTGAAGGTTCCAGCTATACCAATATTTATAACATGGCTGTAGGTTTTCTGTGATAGAATCTTTGTTAGATGAAATGCCGTGGCAGCAACTCCAACTCCCGTTATAAGGATTTCAACATTATCAAAACCTTCTAAAGGTTTAATCAATCCCTCAGGAATTTCGCCTTTAAGAAACGGGCTAACCTCAGTATTTGTAGCTGCTAAAAGTAGTATCATATTGGATTTAACACGAATAACAATAAACTATACTTCGGGTTCAAGTTTTTGCTTTCTTAAACGAAGAAATAAATCAACAGCATCATATTTAAAGGTAAGGGCTATCCCTAAAGAGCGGTTCCTGTTTTTTTCGGTCTCAATAACTTTCTCAACATCAACAATACCTAAATCATACCTAAGATCCAAACATAAAAGCCCGTAGCCAATATCGTATGCAGCACCTGCACCAACAGAAAGGCCCCAGTCAATAACAGTGTAGTGGTGCGTTTCGTCAAAAGACTCACCAAACACGTCCTGATAAACTACCTTAGCATTGGTTCGTAAGTTGTTATACATACCACCCGTAGCATACACACGTGAAAGCCCCAGCATGTTAAAAGAAAACTTTGCAAGCAAAGGGATACTTAGGTAATTCACCCTTGTTGCAGAAAGATCATTGGACATACCTTTTGATGTAAAAACAAGCTCGGTTTCAAAGGATAGCATGTTTGTTAATCCTAATTCTGCAACGCCTCCAAATTGGTACCCCATTCTGGTGGTTACATCTAACCCGGTTTGATCCATGTTTGAGATTTTGGAAAAGTTTGTTCCAATTTTTGGCCCTAGATATACGAACCCAATATCCTGCCCTGCTATTGTAAAAAGTTGGGCATAAGAAGAACTAAACAGCAGAATACTGATTACAACCAGGTATGTTCTTTTCATAATTATTTTAATTAAAATGAAATGGAACACTCATGAAAAGGAGAGATTAAATATCATGCGTGCTTCATCTTGGTGCATTAAAAATATTCTTACACAAATATAAAACTTCATAATTCACTTTACAATATACGCAACAGACTTTACGTCAAAATTAAGGCTGCTTTTGTCAAAACTATAAAGGACTTTACAACTTCCCTTCCATGCTCCTGAACATCCTGTCGATATTGTCAGGCCTCTTTGTAAGTAGACTTACAATGATAGTTACCAAAAATGCGAGGATGAATGCCGGTACCAACTCGTACATGGCATTTTTAAGAAAATCAACCTGATTCCAAACAATAACAGTTATTGCACCAGCTATAATCCCAGCAATAACACCGGCATGAGTTGTCTTTTTCCAATACAGTGCTAATATTGATGTTGGCCCCAAAGCAGCACCCAAACCTGCCCATGCAAATAGCACAAGCCAGAACACCAGTTGCTCTGCAAAAAAACCTAACAGTAATGCTAAAATCACAAGAAGAACCAATATCCAGCGACTCATAAAAACAAGCTTTCGTTGTGTTATCTTCCTATGCTTGCATATCAACTTTTCATAAATGTCACGTACCAAGGCCGATGCTGCCACAAGAAGTTGTGAGTCTGCGGTTGACATAATTGCTGCGAATATTGAGGCAATAACTACTCCAAACATAATTGGATGCAGATGATCTCCTGCAAGCGTGGGATAGAGATTTTCTGAATCTGCACCTGGTAAAATATTTAAATCAGGAAAATATATCCTACCTGCCATACCCGTTACTATAGCACCAAGAGCCATAATAATATTTGCCCCTGTTCCTACCATAGCTGTCATTTTTAGCCTTGCAGGATCCTTTATTGACATGTAACGCGCTATTATGTGCGGGTTACCAACCGAACCTAAACCAATTCCCAGAAACCCAACAAGTGCTCCGGCTGAGAGGGCTATGGCACTTGTGTAGGGACCATCTTTTGTGGATATTTGCGAAGCCTGCTCGTAAAATTCTGCAAAACCGCCCAGATGTATAATGGTGATTATTGGAAGAATTACTAAGGCAAAAATCATTATAAAACCTTGAATCGTGTCGGTAACACTTACAGCCAGAAAACCACCCAACACAGTATAAAACAAAACGATAATAGCTGTAAGCAGTAACCCCTGATTTTGCGTTAGCTGAAAACTTGCGCTAAAGGTTTTACCTCCTGCCACAAATTGCGATGACACGTAAGCCAGCATAAATAGTATTATAATTGCAGCAACTACAGAGCGTATGGTTCCAGATTTACCTGCAAAGCGATCTTCAAAAAAATCGGGTATGGTAATACAGTCGAAAGTTTCACTAAATCGCCTTATTCGTGGTGCATAGAAGAAGAAAAGAAAGAACTCAGCTATAATATACCCTGCTGTAGCCCACAATGCCGATAATCCCATTGTATATGCCATGCCCGTAACTCCCAATAATAGCCATGCGCTACGCCCGCTAACTACTGCCGACATAGCAACCACAAGCATGCTCATTTTGCGTCCACCAATAAAAAAATTGCTGATGCCTTGCGATGAGAACCTTGCAGCTAATATCCCTACCACCACAATGAGAACGAGATAGCCAATAAATGCACCCAAGGCGTAATTATCTACATTTAGCACTAAATTATGAACCTCTTCCATGCTTAATAACTTTTAGTATAGATTAGAAATCATGCGAAAATTAAAAAAAATATTTCCATTATTCAACCTTGAAATGCACATGAAATAGTTGTAAATTAGCAATTGCAGATTTAAAACTAAAACTAAAAGACGAAACTATGAAGTTTGAACTACCAAAACTACCCTACTCGCTTGAAGAGTTGGAGCCAAAGATTAGCAAAAAAACGCTTGAATTTCACTATGGCAAGCACCATCAAACCTACGTTAACAAGCTAAACGACCTTGTGAAAGGAACAAAGTTTGAAAATGCCGATCTTGAAACCATTATAAAAGAAGCGGAAGGTGGCGTTTTTAATAACGGTGCTCAGGTTTGGAATCACACATTTTACTTCGAAGCTTTTTCACCAAAAGCAAAACCTGAACCAACAGGCAAACTGGCTGAGGCAATTGAACGCGACTTTGGCTCGTTCGTTAAGTTTAAGGACGAATTTACCAAAGCGGCAACCACCCTTTTCGGTTCAGGATGGGCCTGGCTGGTGAAGGATTCGTACGGACATCTTGAGATTGTTCAAAAATCGAATGCCGACAATCCGCTTCGTGATGGCTTAACACCAATCTTAACCTGCGACGTTTGGGAACATGCCTACTACCTTGATTACCAGAATAAACGACCCGATTACATTGACGCGTTCTGGCAACTATTAGATTGGAATGTTATTGAGAGTAGATTCTAATATTTCATATTCGCCTCAAAATAAATAGGATTATGCAATTTTCATAAAATTTGTATAATCCTATTTTTGTTATACACAAAAACTCACTTAAGTAAACAACTAGCCAGATTAAGTTGTTGTAATCTTAAATTTAAAAATTAATAAACTAATAGCAAGTAAGATGATAGTTATACTCTCGCCATCAAAAACATTGGAAAAGATAGATGCAAAGGTTGAGCCCAAGGGAACACAACCCCAATTCATTGATAAATCGAAGGAGCTTGTTGAAAGGCTCAGGAAGCTGAACGTTAATGACATTGAAGAGCTAATGAGTGTTAGCCCAAAGTTAGCCAGGTTGAACTTTGAGCGATTTTTAAAATGGCAAACTCCTTTCACCCAGAAGAACAGCACCCCTGCCCTTCTCTTTTTTAAAGGGGATGTTTACGAGGGAATTTCAGCTGATGATTATACAAATGACGATTTTAAGTTTGCGCAGGAACATGTTCGGATTCTTTCGGGGCTATACGGCGTTCTTCGACCACTGGATTTAATGCAGCCTTACAGGCTAGAGATGGGAACCAAAATAGAAGTTGGAAGTAACGTTAACCTATACGAATTCTGGAAAGAGGAACTTACCAAACATTTTAACAAGCTGCTAAAAGATGATGCTGAAAGTACGCTTGTAAATCTTGCTTCTAACGAGTACTCAAAGGCTCTGAACCTTAAAAAGATTGATGGTAATGTAATTACCCCAATTTTTAAGGAGCAGAAAGGTAACACTTATAAAACCGTTGCCATACACGCCAAGAGAGCCCGCGGAGTGATGACTCGCTTTATTGTTAAAAACAGGATTGAAAAGGTTGAGCACCTAAAATCATTCACTGAAGAAGGCTACGTTTTTAGCCCCGAACAGAGTAAGGAGAACGACTGGGTATTTATAAGGTAAACTACTCCGCAAATAGCACAAGCCCTTTTAGGTACTCACCCTCAGGATGATAAATATTTATAGGATGATCGGCTGGCTGTGTAAGCTGATGTAATATTCGCACATCGCGCTGGGCAATAATAGAACCAGAGAACACAGCATTCCGAAACTGATCACGGGTTACCACCTGCGAGCATGAGAAGGTAAAAAGCACACCGCCAGGGTTTAGCATTCTAAATGCAGCAGCATTAAGCCTCTTGTATGCCTGAAGGGCATTTCTTAGCGCCGATTTATTCTTAGCGAAAGCGGGAGGATCAAGCACAATAACGTCGTAGGTGTCATTGTTATCTCTTAAAAACTGAAATACATCGGTACAAAGGGATTGGTACTTTGGGTTATGGCCAAAGTTATGCTCCATGTTTTTTGTTGTTAGTTCCATGGCTTTCTTGGAACTATCAACACTTACAACCTGCGATGCGCCGCCCTTGGCAGCATATACTGAGAAACCACCCGTATAACAAAAGGCATTTAAAACCGAAGCATCTTTACAGTATTTTTCAAGCAACTGTCGGTTCTCACGCTGATCAATAAAAAAACCAGTTTTCTGCCCTTCCTCCCAAGAAACGAAGAATTTATTATCATTCTCAACAAATTGTGATTCAGCAGAATCACCAATCAGATAACCATCCGTAGCAATCTGCTCGGCTTTTGGTGAGAGCGTACCTGCGCTCTTATCGTAAACTGAAGCTACTGCCCCATCGGTTATCTCAACAATTAGCTCCGCAATGGTACTCTTTATCAAACTCATGCCTACACTATGCACCTGCATTACAGCGGTTGACCCATATACATCAACAATTAGCCCGGGCATACCATCGCCCTCACCATGCACTAAACGAAAAATATTTGTAGATGTACCAGGGAACAACCCAAGGCTCCTGCGAAGTTGAAGCGCTTTGGTTAGCTTCTCCTTCCAAAACTCCCTGTTAATTTCTCGTTGCGTAAAGGATACTACCCGAACCATAATTGATCCTGACTGGAAATGACCCAGCGCCAAGAATTCACCTCTATAACCATAAACCTCAACCACCTCTCCATCGTTAGGCTCACCTTCAATTCTTTTTATTGCTCCAGAAAAAATCCAGGGATGGAACCGCTGCAAGGATTGCTCTTTTTCCGATTTAAGTACTACCCGTGTGTATGTCATTTTATTTTATTTTGCTTGTGATTAGTTTAAGATATATTTCGCGACAAACCCAGGCATCAATGGCGGCATACTGTTGCTGCGCTTCGGTTAGAGTATTTGACTCCCAGTTTGATAGCTGCTGCGATTTGGATACCTTCTGCCCTAGAACAATGGCAGCCAGCTTGCGAACGCTAAGGCTCTCAATTCCGTAATCAGATACAATAGACTGTAAATCAATGAATCCTTCGGGCGTGAATGAATTTAACTTTTTAAGAGACTTTATGTCATCGTGAATTGCAGCACCAATTTTAAGAATCTTTGGATTTTCAAGTAAGCTAATTAGTTCCAGCGGCAAACCAACCTCCTTTAATCTTATTAGCAGAGCAATTTCAGGGGTAGCCAGCTGCAAAAGTGCAATCCCGTTCACATGACCCTTCTTGAATGAAGGTCTGGTTTCGGTATCAAACCCGATAATCGCCTCCTTTAGCAATACAGGTAACCATTGGTTAAGCCCTTGCAAACTATTAACAACCTGAATATTGCCACTATACGTTGCTTTGGGCAGCTGCGCAATCTCCTCTTTTGTTATTGTATTCTCAAACATTCCTACAAATCATTATCCATGTCCTGCTGACGTCTGGTCATAAACCAATTAGTTGTATCAACTTCTTGATCCTGTTTAGATGCATCCTCTTCGTTTGAGGCATCAAGGTTAGCCTCACCGTAAGCCAGCTGATGTATTGCCCTAAGAGCATTAGCTAAGCGTATCCCCCAGTAATCCTGAAAATTCAGCCTGCATTCCCAAAGGGCATCGTTCATCTCCTCAACGTGTCCACCCTGATAAAGCATGGTGAAATCTTTTAAATCCTGATAAACATCCGAAAGGTATTCTGCCAGACTTGCCGAGAATTCCTCGTCAGTTTCAGCTAACCTTGGGTCGAACACCTCAGGGAACGCATCATGCTCACCCAAAAAAGATTTTAGGCGAACGTTAAGCTCCAAGTAGTACTCTTCGGTTACATGCTTCTGGTTTCCATCTTCGTAAATTGGCTCTGTTTGGGGCAAGAGCGATGCCTTATAGTATAACAGGGATAGCAGGCTACCAGCAACCTGGACAAACTGGCTGCGTTTAAAATTACTAATATTCTCAATAAATGCACAGTATTCCTTCGCCACTGCAGCAAACTCAACCACCTGTTTACTAAAAACTATCTCCTTTGTACTCTGTGACATTGCTAGTTTTTTTGTTGATTATATTTGAATCGCTAACTACCCTTCGGAATCGAAGTAAAGCTTGTAATAGTTAAGCCCTCTGTCATGGTCAAACCCCTTTTCAACCCTATCGCGCCCACCATGAATATAAAGGTGAAAATTTTTATCGAGCTTGATAACACTCTTAAACACCTTTTTAGCCTGCTTGGCGGCATCAACCGAAATGGTGAATGAATCTTTCAGGTTACAACCCTGCTCAGCCACGTAATTATCCTTATACTCCCTAAATTGCTCAACCACCTCAGGCTGATGTATTACATTCTCCTCAAAATCTTCCTGCTCAAATCTATCGCTTTTTGAAAAATAATCGCGCGTTTTATTAAGGAGCGATACCTGCTCTGACCGGTCAATCTTGTTCTCTTCGTAAAGAACATCGTTCACAAAATCTTTACAAAGATTGATATAGCCGCTGGTCTGGTAGAAATCATCCTCGCGGGGTTTGATTTTCAGAAACAGCTCCTTCCAAAATCTCGCCTCGTCATTTTTATTGGTATTATCAATGGCAATAACCTTGTAGCCAAAATCCTTCTCGGTATTAAAAACCAGGCAACCCTTGTCGAGCTTACGAATATTAATACCCTGATGATGCTCAACCTCAAAACTGTCGGTCTGTTGATATACCTTTATGAAGGTATCCTTGTTCTCCGATTTAAAGAGTCCGATAGCATCTACCAGTTCGCCCTCAACTACACAGTTTGAAAGGGTTACAACATAGAGTTCACCCTCCTTAATATTAGGATGGTTGCTACTATGGTAAAGATGCTTGGCAATATTTATTGACTGCTCAAGCAGCTGCTGCTGATTATCAAAAATTCGCTGGGTGTAGTTATACACTTCGTTCATTGTTAAATCAGTATCATGAGTGAAGCTGTAAAACTCGGGCTGCTTAAATGGCGACAGAAAATAGTTTTTAAGTAATTCTAGTAAATCGGGATCATCAAGCTGGGTAAGGCTGTGGGCTAGTTTTAACTCACCTTCTGTGGCTCTGTTGCCAACCTTATGAATTGCAATGCTATTGAGTGTTACTTCAGAAAAATCGAACATAAATATTTTTCTGCAAATGTAACAGTAAAAATTGGTAAATGGAAAAGTGTACTATTATCGATAAAACAAATTTAATGCGCAAACAATTTAGGATACGCTGTAAACATTTCTACTCTTGCTTTAGCACAAATGCAGGGTTTTGATTTGATGCAATTAGGGTTTTCACCAGCGTTGTGGCAAAAGCTACAAATAATGACACCACCGTTGCAACAACGAATGCCCAAATGGGCATCTCTATCCTGTGGGCAAAATTATCAAGCCATCTGCTCATGATAATCCAAGCCAATGGCCATGCAGCAATGGATGCTATTACAACCCACTTAACGAAACTAATCGACAGAAGTGCAGTAATGCCCGAAGAGCTTGCCCCTAAAACTTTTCTTATGGCAATCTCTCTCCTTCTTGTTTGTGTTACATGTGCCGTTAAGCCAAAGAGCCCAGCACAAGCAATTAGTATCGCCAGAAGGGTAAAAACACCCAGGATGTTCCCAAATCGGATATCTTTAGAGTAAAGTTCACCCATTTTATCTTCAACATAAAAATAATCAAACGGTGTTTCCCCAGCAATGCTCTCCCATTCTGACTTAACCTTGGCAAATGATAGTGGAGAACCATCGGTAAGTTTGATTGAGATATATTCATAAGGATCGTGCCATGTCATCATAACAATTGGAGCTACCTTGCTATGGAGCGATTGGTGACTAAAGTTCTTGACAACACCAACAATCTCATTCTCTCTATGATCCTTATTATTAGGCAGAAAAATCTTCCTGCCAATTGGATTGTAATAATTAAAATGCTTAACAAACGCCTCATTTACAACAATTTTTCTTGCCTCATTTTCAAGAGGTCTTTTAAATGCTCTCCCCTCAACTACTTCAACTCCATAAGCATCAAAAAAGTTCTCATCAATGGTAATGTAGGAGATATTCTGAGCCTCAGGGCTTCCCTCCAGAACAAAATCGCGGGCAAGAATAGTGTGCCCTAACAGGAACGAATGAAGACTGGCCTGCTTTACGGCCGTACTATTTACCATTGAACTTTTTAGCGCATCCTTTTTATCCTTTAACATGGGAGAGTTAACCCTTAAGGCAATAAGATTCTCGGTGCTAAAACCCATATCGGTGGTTTTAATATGCTGCAGCTGGGCATAAACTATGATTGTACAAATAGCAAGCGATTGTAAAATGGCAAACTGCAAAAAGGAAAGTATATTTCTGAAAGAATGCTTACCCCCAAGAGATTTCATGGAACCATTCAGTATTGATATTGGGCTGTATCTGGAAATGAATAGCGCAGGGTACCATCCTGCACCCAAACCAGCCACTAAAACAATTATAGGTATTCCAATTAAAAAGAAGGCTGTGTTAACTGAGTATAGATCTAAATTCTTGCCAGAAAATAATTCAACCAATGGTAAAACGAGCTCTGCCAAAACCAGCGCGAGTACAAGAGCCAACGACACCATAAGGACAGATTCTCCCAGATGCTGCACCATTAATTGAGATCGATTTGCACCAAATACTTTACGTACACCAACTTCGCGTGCCCTAAGCAACGACTGCGCTGTGCTTAGGTTTATAAAGTTAAAGCAAGCAATAATAAGTACCAGCAATGCTGACACGCTAAAAATTATGATTGTTCTAATATCACCCTGCACTCTTTGTCTCTGAACTTTTGACTTTAAGTAAAGGTCTGGTAATGCCTCCAAAAAGGCTCCTATTGTAACGTTAATTGATTTAAAAAGCTCATTCACATTCTCATCCATCATTACAGCAATCTTATCCTCTAATGTGGAAGTATTAGTTCCTTCTTTAAGCAAAAGAAAAGTTTGAAAGCCCATGCCATAACCCCATGAGAACCCTCCAAAGGTATGATTTGCGGTAGCCATTGGTTCCAAAACCTTAAACTGCAACGATGAATTCTCGGGTGGATCCTCAACAACGCCTGTTATGTTGTACATTGTTCCATCTGACTCAATGGCCTGACCCATAGCGCTCTCATTTCCAAAGAAAGCTTGCGCAACACTTTTGGTTAAAACCAATGTATTTGGCCTGTTTAACGCGTTACCAACACCTCCTTCTAGCAGTTTAAAAGAGAAAACATGAAAAAAAGCACTATCCACATAGTGGATTCCCTCCACAATAACGGTTTCGTTGTTATGCCTAAACACCCTGCTCTGCGCTCGGCTAAAGCGGGTCATTTGCTGCACCTCAGGAAATTTTTCTGCCACCATATGCCCAATGGGAGCATGGTGTGTTGCATGATACGATTCCTCCCCCGACATGGTAAGCTTAGATGACAAACGGTAAATTCTGCTAGCATTATTGTGGAACTTATCATAGTTTAATTCAGATAGCACCCAGCTTGATATAACAATAACGCAGGCTAAACCAGCAGCCAGACTAAGCAAGTTTATTATGGAGAAGGTTTTATTGCGTACAAAAAAACGGATAGCGGATAAAAAATAGTTGCTTATCATGTATCAAATGTATAGGTTTCAAGAGAATTAACAACTCTCATACCATTCAACGCATATCGCTGTATTTCTGCGTGTTTATGTTTTCAACAATTAAAAAGATGAATCACCAGTGTATCATTTATAAACAGTTAATGTATAAAACCGAACACTACCTGTAAGTAGTTTTAATTTGAAGATGAAAATTGCAACCCAACATTCTAATCTGAATAGGATGACTCTAAAAAGACGAGTTAAAAGGTTTACTAAACCAGCCCCAAAGCCAAAACCAAACGTGCCCTTAGCATTATGAACGATTTTATGAGGTTAGGCACACGTATTCGTCTGTTTACAATATCCTTAGTTCTAGATCTTCTGATACGAACAAGCAGTGCCTTAAAGTAAAGATAAGCAACATACACCCCCAGCTTTGCTCCTTTGGGTAGCTTCCTGATACCAACAAGAGCATTCTTTAAATCCTCATCAATATCATTCTCAATACTCTTTTTCTGCTCATCGGAAAAGTTGGTAAAATCTGTATGAGGGAAGTAAACCCTACCTCGCTCCTGAAAATCGTCCTTTATATCTCTTAAGAAATTCACCTTTTGAAAAGCTTCGCCAAGACTGCGGGCAGGATCAGTTAACTCATTATAGTTTGAATCGTTACCGTTGCAAAATACTTTTAAACACATTAATCCTACTACCTCGGCGCTTCCATAAATGTATTTTTTGTAATCTTCTGAACTGTATTCCTGCTTATCCAAATCCATCTCCATACTATCAAGAAAGGATGCTATAAGGTTGTGAGGTATATTATACTGGTTTACAACCAGCTGAAAACTATTTATGATGGGATTTGAACTAACTCCTTGTTCTATTGCATTAAACACCTGCTCGCGCAGTTCATTAAGCATCTTACGTTTGGGGTATTCATGAAAGGTATCAACAATCTCATCGGCAATACGAACAAAACCATATATGGAATAGATGGAATCACGCAGCGAAGGGTGAAGCATACCAACAGCTTTGGAAAAAGACGTGGAATATTCTTGGGTAAAAAGTTTACTACATCCTATACAAGTTTGATTATAAAGTTCCATGCCGCTTTGTAATTTGTTCAGTTGTTAATCGTGAGCTTATTACCGCCATTGGCAACCCTGTACCTGGGATTGTGCTTGCGCCAACATAATAAAGATTACCATACTTCTCGTCGGTATTTCTTGGTCTAAAATATCCTATCTGGTTTAAATCGTGAGCTAAACCAAGCCCACTCCCTCTGTATAAGTTGAACATGCTCTCCCAGTGCGTTGGGTTAAGAACGGTTTTGGATATTAGGTTTGATTTAATGTCAAACCCTGCCCTTTCGGATAAGTCAGTAATTATATTATCTGCTAGCGTTTCGCTATCGTCCCAGTTTGGCTTATAGCGCAGGTCAGGCACAGGGCAGAGAATAAAAATAGCTTCAGTACCCTCAGGAGCAGCCTCAGAGTTTGCCTTACTGGGAACATTTACGTAGTAGTATGGCTTATCGAGGCTTATGCTATTTTTAAATATTTTTGAACTATACTCCTCAAAATTTTGACCAAGAAAATAGTTATGAACCTCTAATCCATCAATTTTGCCCTTAACACCTAAATACATTGTAAACGGAGCTAGTGTCCACTTCTTTTTGTCAAGGTTTGAATGGGAATACTTTTCTCTTTCTAAAATATCACCTCTAAAAGATGCTGCATCGGCATTTATTACATAAACATCTGCTTTCCAAATATTTCCAGAGGTATCTTTTAATCCTTCTATGGATTTGCCATTGGCTAAATAGCCGCTAATCTCGGTATTATAATTAAAACTTACATTCCTTTTTTTTAGCTCCTGAACTAACCCTTCTACAATTTTGTACATTCCACCCTCCACATTGTGGTAACCATCATGTTGCAGCTCGGTGTAAGTTAGCATGGAGTAAACAGCGGGAGTGTCAAACGGAGTAGCTCCCAGAAAAAAAGCAACGAGTGAGAAAATAACCTTTACTTCGTAGGAGTTAAAATGATTATTCATCTCCGTCCACATACTTTTTAGCATTAACGGTGCATGCTTCCATGGTACAGATGTTAAAGCTGAGGCAAAATCAACAAGTGAGTTGAAATTTCTACGAATTATCCTATCCTCAGTATCGTGAAAAAGCACCCCTGTTCTTTTAAGGTATGCCCTCATCTTGCCAGCAAAATCAGGTTCCTCTTGAGAAAACTGGTCGGCAAGTTTTTCAATATCCTTATAAATTATGTACTTCTTGGGGTTTCCTGCAAAATTCACAGTATATAGGGGGTCTAAAGCAAACAGTTTAAAGGGTAATTCCAGATTACAACTTTTGGCAAACTCCTCAAACTCATAGCTCATTGAGAAGAAGGTAGGTGCCAAATCCCAGGTAAACCCATCCTTTTTCAGCTGATTTAAACGACCACCGGGCTTATGATACTTTTCAACCATCTCAACATCATAGCCCAGAGTTGATAATCGCATGGCTGTAGTTAATCCTCCCAGCCCAGTTCCAACAATTAATACTTTCTTCATTAGCTATTTATAAATACTGAAAAATTCTAATATGAGTATTTTCAGATACATCTAAGGTAACAAATAATTCAATTTTTTTATTGCAATCAAGTACTAAACGAAAACAAATATCTTTTGTTCAACTATATTCTAATTAATATAAACATAAAGATTGCAGTATAAAAATTATGTGGCAACTATAAATGTTTAAATGCATCGTAGTTTTTTCGTATTTTTGCACCATATAAAATTGTAAATAGGTTGAAAGAATGAAAAGGGTTGTAGTAGGGCTTTCGGGAGGAGTTGACTCAAGCGTTGCTGCCTATGTTTTAAAGGAGCAAGGGTTTGATGTTGTGGGCCTATTCATGAAAAACTGGCACGACACAACGGGCGTTCTACATGGCGATTGCCCCTTTGATGATGATTATAATTTCGCTCAAATGGTTGCTCGTAAGCTAAAAATCCCTTTTGAAATGGTGGATTTAAGCAAGCAGTACCGCAAAAGGGTGGTTGACTATATGTTTGATGAGTACTCTCGCGGACGCACCCCAAACCCTGATGTTCTTTGCAACAGAGAAATTAAGTTTGATGAATTCATGAAAGCGGCCCTGGCACTTAACGCCGATTATGTGGCAACAGGGCATTATTGCCGTAAGGATACGGTTGAGATAAATGGAAAGACAACTTTCAGACTACTTGCAGGTACTGATAACAACAAGGATCAAAGCTACTTCCTTTGCCAGCTTAACCAGAAGCAACTTGAAAAAGCACTTTTCCCCATTGGCGATATTGAAAAACCAGAGGTTCGTAAAATAGCTGCCGAGCTGGGCCTGGCTTCTGCCCAAAGAAAAGACTCGCAAGGGATTTGCTTTGTGGGCAAGGTTGATTTACCTATATTTCTTCAACAGAAGCTACAAGCTAAGAAGGGTGATATAATTGAAATACCAAAAGATTTTAACGCTTACAATCAATCGGTCAATCTGTCAGAATTAAAAGAAGTGTCATCGCAATACGCTTACAGTGCAATGCCTGGCAAGAAGGTGGGTACACACAACGGTGCGCACTTCTATACCATAGGTCAACGTAAAGGGCTAAATGTTGGGGGAACTCCCGAGCCTCTTTTTGTTATTGCCATTGATGTTGACGAAAACATTGTTTACGTGGGGCAGGGAAAAAATCACCCTGGACTCTTCCGCAGCGGTCTTTTAATCCCTGCTGATGAAATTCATTGGGTTCGGCCCGACCTTTTGATGAAGGTTGGTGAAACGAAAGAATATCTTGTTAGGATTCGCTACCGACAACCTTTACAAAAGGCGAAGCTTTTTATGAAAGCCGACGGGATGTACATTGTGTTTGAACAACCACAACGTGGCATTGCTGCCGGTCAGTTTGCCGCATGGTACGATAACGATGAGCTGGTTGGCTCAGGGGTGATTAGCTAAAAACCCGGGTTCGATTTTTGAATTATAAACACAGAGGAATTTATGATAACTTACTGCTCAACTAAACGGCATAGGAACTCGAACGGCTAGTGTATGACCAGTTGCGGGGTTACGACACCCTACTGGTAAAAGTATAAAAGTTTGCTGTCAGCGCAAAATATTGACTATACTTCTGTAGCGCAATTGGTTATACGCATTGTTGTACGCAGAATTTCTTTAATCGAAGAGCTCTTTTAGTGTTTTTATTGCAATAAACATTTTTTGACTGTCAGGAAGGCTAATGAAGTCATACTTTTTATAGAACGCTTCAGCATCCCTATCAATGGGGTCAACGACGACTGCAAAGGAGCCCATCTCTTTCGAAATCTCATAACTTCTTTTTAATGCGTCAATCAAAAGGATTTTCCCAATTCCTTTCCCCTGATATCTATTGTCAATTGCCAACCTACCAAGCAGTGTCGTTGGTATAGAAACATAAGAACTAGGCAACTTTTTTCTAATCTGTTCAGGAAAACTGCTTAGTGGAATACTGCTGTTTGATAAAGTATAGTAACCTTGAATTAGGTTTGTTTCCTTTTCCGCTAATACAAAACAAGCGGACAACTTTCTTTTTACATCTTGTCCTGCTTGGTTTTTCAAATAGTTGTTTAGCAGTTCTTTCCCACAGTCAAAATCGCTTCGATTGTGCTTCTTATCTAATAGTTCAATCATTGTTCTACTTTGATTTTGATGCGAAAGCGTTATAATCATCCAATGCCTTCTTCAAGGTTGCAGATGGTCTTTTCGGATTTGTTATTGCTTCGAAAAAGACTTGACTATCCCTTTCAGAGGCAATAACTTGCTCTTTCTCCTTGATGATTTCTTTTGCTTTCTCTTGAACCGTAAGAATAATGAAGTCGGTAAGATTTCTGTACCCACCTAGATAAGCCGCCTTCTCAAAAAGATGCTTTTGTTCCTGTGGAAGTCGTGCGTCAAATCTCGCTTTTTCTTTTACTACTGTTCTCATTGCTATAATCCTTTTTGCAAATATACGTATATTTTACGTACTTGTTGCATTTCGTACGTTTTTTTTCTGTACGTTTTTTATTTTGCGTACAACTTGTAGATATAACCTATTTCGAGCTGGGGGTAAAACTATTCTGGTTTACAAATCATGCCTCTGCAATAAATCCTTCGCTTCATCTATACTCTCAACTTTTCCTACATCCAAAATATAGTTTGACGATGTATCGTATCCTATCAATTTATGTTGTTTGCATAGTGTAAGGTAGGCATCTACAATTGAAAACGCACCTTTCATGTTAACATGCGAAAAGAATGCAGGACTAACAACATGTATCCCTGTAAATGCCAGCTCATTAAAGTTTTTTTTGGAGGATCTTGTGTAAATAGCCTCCCTTGTTTTAAGATTTCTCCAACCAACCAGCTGCATCTTTTTATCGAAAAGAAATTTGCGCGATGAGCTACGATTCCCAACAGCTAAAGTAGCCATGGGATTCATCTTGGCATGAAATTGCATTAGCTCTTTCAGGTTGATATTAGAGAAGATATCGACATTATGAACCAAAAAGGGCTCATCACCTTTAAGAAAATTTTTGGCATTAAGAATTCCGCCACCAGTATTTAAAAGTTTATGGGTCTCATCAGAAATATAAATATCTGCGTCAAAATCGTTGCTTTTTATATACCCTGATAGCTGCTCAGCAAAATGATGTACATTTATCACAATATGATTAAATCCTGAAGCAACCATTTTTTCCAGCACATGAGCAATTAATGGTTTTCCACCAATCTCAACAAGCGCCTTGGGCTTATTGTTAGTTAGTGGTTTAAGCCTAGTACCAAGCCCAGCAGCCAGAACCATTGCTTTCATAGCTAAATTACATTATACCTGTAATAATCATAGAACCCTCTCTGGCTTACACAGCTTACGCTCCTTATTTGAATTCAAGTTGCATTTTTTGCATTTGTATAGCTTTTCCTTCTCACTGTTCTTTTTCTTCTGTCCCTTTTTGTCGCATAGTTTCTTGCCCATTTACAACTCCTTTTTAAGTTCCCTGTGTTTTAATACTATTCTAATGCCATCAACAGCTCTAAAGTACTGGGTTAACCTGGATGCCATATAAACCGACCTGTGCTGACCGCCTGTACAGCCAAACGAAACTGACAAATGGTTAAACCCACGATGCTTATACGTATAAACCGATTTAGTTACAAGCTCTTTTACATGGCTAAAGAACTGTTCCACCTCTGTATACTTCTCCAAATAACCAATTACCTGTTCATCTAATCCTGTTTGCAGCTTATACTGATTTAACCTGCCAGGGTTTGGCAATGCTCTACAGTCAAAAACAAAACCTCCGCCATGCTCAGGATGCTCCATTGGGTAACCTTTCTTAAAAGAGAAACTGTTGATTTCAAGAGTTAAACCATCAAAAGGCTGGGTTTGTTCGCTGCTTTGGGCGTATTTCTGGGAGATAGCCTCCAATACTGGCTGCAAAGTAGGAAGATTTAAGTTTATGCTACCTAGCCTTTCCAGTAATAACTTCAGGTTGGCTGCAGCCAATGGAATGCTCTGTAAAAAATGTGCTCGTCTCTCAAAAAATCCTCTGTAACCGTATGCTCCCAGAGTTTGGATAACTCTAAAAACTGCGAATGCTGGAAAAACCTTTTTGCTTTCTGATATGTTAATTTTGGTATATTTTCCAACTTCATCAAGGTAAAAATCCAAAAGTTCGTCACGAATTTGCTGCGAGATATTCGCTCTGGCCTGATAGAGGAACGAAGCAATATCGTAAAGCAAAGGGCCTTGGCGACCGCCCTGATAATCAATAAAATGAGGTTTCCCATTTACAAGCATTATATTGCGCGACTGAAAATCACGGTAGTGGAAATACTCTGCAGGTTGCGATAGCAAAACATTGGCAAGAGCCAAAAAATCATTATCGAGTTTAGCCTCATTAAATCTAATACCCGATGGTTTTAGGAAGGAGTACTTGAAGTAGTAAAAATCCCACATCACGCTCTGCTTATCAAACTCTGATTTGGGATAGCATCTTGAGAAATCAAGCCCTTTGGACCCCTCAACCTGGATTTTTGCCAGCAAAGCAAGGGTTTCTTTAAGCAAACCAACACTGGTACTGGTAGCATCACCATGAATTACTCCGCAAATCAACTTGTCAAATAGGGTTATATCACCTAAGTCGCTTAAAAGATATGTTTGCTCATCATCACTTACCTCATAAATATCAGGTACAGGAAAGCCTAAGTTTCCAAAGTGTTTAGTTAGGTATATAAATGCTCTATTCTCTTCAATTTCGGGGTTGTATGCCGCAATGGCACTTTGACTTTGTGAAGAGAGTCTAAAATACTTACGATCTGAACCTCCCTGAGGTAAAGGGGAGATTTCCGTTGGTGGAACACCAAAATGATTTTTAAAAAAATCAGTAAAAATTAAATGTAAGTTTTTCTCCATGTAATTTCTAGCAACTTTACAATAAAATAAGCCCTACCCAAAAAAGTAAATCAGCAGAACCGTAAAAATAAGTGATGGGATAAGATTAAGCACCTCTATCTTTTTTATTCCCAGAATTGTTATTCCAAGGCCTATTAGCAGAATTCCTCCTGTAGCAGTTAGCTCATCAACCATAAGGGTACTGAGGGTATCGCCAAACCAAGCAGTTAGCAGGGTTATGCCTCCTTGATAAATTAAAAGTGGAACAATTGAGAACACCACCCCCACACCAAGAGCTGCTGCAAGCGCAACGGAAGAAAAACCGTCCATTAAACTTTTAATCATAAGCAACTTGGGCTCGCTACCTAAACCCTCCTCTATTGCTCCAAGAATAGTCATTGACCCCATACAGAACATTAGAAATGCAGTAACCATTCCCTCGCTAAATTTGCCACCTTTTAACCTTAACCTTCGCTGAATCTTCTCGCCACTCCTCTCCATGCGCTCTTGTAGTCGTAATAAAGTTCCGGTAAGGGCACCCAAGATTAAACTAAAAACCAGCAGCAGCGGATTTTCAGTCTTAAGGCTCATGCTAAAACCAAGAAACAAGGTAAATAATCCTATTGCCTGAAAAAAAGTGTTCGTAATGCGCTGAGGCAATCTGGTTCGAAAAAGCAACCCCAGGCTTCCTCCAACAAGTACTGCGGCCACATTAATTAGGGTTCCAGTTATCATTAAAACAAAACTAGTACGATTTAAATCTCAAATTTACTAATTGACAGAGTCATGTTACTTTCAAAGTCTGTATCCGGAATAATATGCGATGGCATAGGTTCGATATACTGAAGATCAGGTAATCCCAACACCTTTTCAACTACCGATACTTCAAGCGAATCGTTGTGTTGATATTCCAAACCAAAGGTAATGGGATCGATTGACGGATTTATTAGGCGAACCCAATAAACTTGATTATTAACGGTTGGATAGTCGTTAAAATCAATATTTCGATTGTTTATTGAAAGACTCATCAAGTTATATTTTTTAGGTATCAAAATATCTGTCATCACCGCATCAACCCTAGGTTGCAAAACAAACTCTACCAATCTGTAATTTACAGATGATGAATCTTTCACTAGATTTAACTCAGGGCTATCAAAATGTATAAATTCGGCATTACTCTTAAGGAATAATTTTTTTCTGCCTGGATAAATATCGTTAATTGAATCAATTTTAGCATCGGCAAAAAACTGCTTATTCCATTCATCTACCCTGTGATTTGATGACAACCAGTATGCATCCGTATTATCCTGAAAGCTTGCGTACATAACATTACTTTGCAAAGGCCTGCTATCTGTTGGAGACGATTTTACATGGGCAATAATTAGAAAAGTAAAAATAAGCCCTAACGCAAAAAGTAGGATTACCCCACGAAGCTTAACTAAGGATTTCTCCAGAAATGGGAGAGCAAAAAGCAGAAGCAACATTAACATGCCCGCACCTGCAATGGGAAGATTAAGTCCGAATATGACAAAAATTAAATAAATATATGGTGATATTAGAAATATAACTGGTAGCAGCGCAATAAGCATTAAGGCATGGTATGTTTTGGGCTTATTGTCGGCATTTATTCCAAAAAATAGTGCTATATTAAATGCTACCAAAACAAGTAGTAACGGAACAATAGTCATGTACGATGCTGTAGGTAAGAGCCAAAGCAAAAAACCAGAAACCAGCATGAACAGCAAAAATACTGCTGCCATCACATTGTAAATATTTACATGCTTTAGGTAGAATGAGTAAACCAGCATAAAAACGAGAAACGTAAGTGCAATGAACGCATAGAAATAGTAATGAGCATTATAAAAATTACTCATGTAAAACACTTCGTAATGAGGGTATGCTTTTGTAATCAAAAAGTTTACCCCAAAAACCAAGCCCAACGCAAAAGCAATGCTTAGCAATGCTATCAGAAAACTAACTCCAATTCCAGCGAAGTTCAAACGTAACCTTGCAATGCCAAGCATAATATAGGTTACAAAGAGTATAACTACCAG